>RPQH01000039.1 GCA_003820375.1 Ignavibacteriota bacterium | reverse complement strand
CATCTTCTTAGATTCCTGCAAATTCCCTGCTTTTAATACATAATAATAAACACCTGATGCAAGCTGTGAAGCATTAAATTCAACTTCTTTTACTCCTGCAGTAGTGAATTCATTATTAACAACTGCCGCAACTTCTTTTCCGAGCAGGTCATATATCTTTAATGATATAACTTCACTCTTCGGCAATTCAAATCTTATCTTTGTCGAAGGGTTGAACGGGTTCGGATAGTTCTGATGCAATTTAAATGACTGCGGTACTTCACTGGAAATTGTATTAATACCGATTATACTGCCTGTAACAGGGTCGTATCTCCTGTACACCCAATAATTGGGGCATCTTGGTGTGGTTATCTGATTAAAGCTGTTCGAACCCGGACATTCAGAAACTAAAAATGTAATTTTCATATCATTTGCAGTATTGCCTGATTTAGAAAGCGTCGGGTATATTTCATCAATGTTTGGTGTGTTTGTAATATTTATAGGATTTGACCAGGTAGCACCGTCATTATCTGAATAAGATGTATAAATATCATAATAATGGTAACTGTATGAAGTATATTCCGGTTGACCTACCTGGAAAGCACAAATTAGTCTTGAACCATCATTGGTATATGCTAATGTTGGGTTTGATACATATGCCATATTTACCTGGAAGATAGCTGTATCATTTGTATATAATATACTGTCATTTAATAAAGGGATATTAGCATTTTGCCAGTCAGCAATTTTCACCGGATTACCGCCGTTAATAGTCGGTGACCAGAACAATATTTTATATCCGCGGCGTGATGTGGATGTACCTGGTGCTACAGTTTGTAAAACTGCACATTTATTTGTAGTACCCGGTTTATATATAAAATCAGAATTCAGCCATGCTTCGACAGAGTCACCTCCGACCATTGCAGTTTCAGATAATACTGTTGTAAGGGAACCAAAAGATGTTCCGCCATTGACAGATTCTTTTGCATAAAATTGACCGAATGTACCACCTGCATAATACCATAAAATAAATACGTTCTGCCCATTTGAGGCTGTTGTTGTTGAATGTCTTGCACTTGCCTCAACTTCTGTAGCACCGGCTGAAACTACGACAGGAGTCCCAAATGTATTTGAAACAAAATTATACTTTATGAAATATATTGTATCTTGTGTAGATGATAAATATGAACCGGCTAATTCAGAACTATTTAAACTTTGAGCAAAATAATCCCTTCCGGTACCGGGATTTAAGAGGCTTGTAAATGAACCAAGTCCAAGAGATAGTTCTGAACCTGCAAATCCTCTTGATGTTGAACCAACATACTGCCTGCCGGATACTCCAACACTTCTTTCTGTAGCATAAATTGGTGTGAAATCACTGTATGCCTGACCTTCAGTTGTATTTACTACCAACACATCTGAAGACCACGTATTACCTCCGTTAAAGCTTACGTTATATCTTATTCTTCTTTCTGTCAATGCAACAAAATTGGTATCTAAATAATCTACACCTACAACTACGGTATCTCCAAACACAAAAAGCTTTCTCAAATGATTACCGTTTGTAACATAATCTGCAAATGTTTTTAGGTTAGGAATTGCACCAACCGGATTAATAGTGTTTATTAAAAAAGGCGTAGGAGTTGGAGCTGTATTAAGATATAAAACAGATCCGTTTTCTTTTGCCTGGCTAAGTTTTCCTTTCTTAGCATCCTGAGATAAAATTAACGATGATGTGAAAAACAACACCATTAAAATTGAAATAATAAATTTCATATTATTTTATGTTTAGTTAGTAAAAAAGTATTCTTATAGTTATTGAATAATTAAATTCTAATATTGAAATAAATTTTTCCAAAAATGAAGCTGGTTTCAAGAATTATCCAGGGCTATGATTACAGCTTCAGGCGGCACGTATAATAATTTGTTCAAAATCAAAAGTCAATACTTTATTAAAAACATGGTTTTAACTTAAAATTTGGGACAATCACAAAAATCCTGTCAATCGTATCTAAATATTATGTATGTAATAATAATTAATAAAAATCCCGGGTGGTTCCCCTAAATTCTTGAAATCTTTGGAAATTTACTGCAATTTGTAACAAATGAATCGATATAAAATAAAATAGCCCGGCATTTACCGGGCTATTTTAAAATATATAATAATTTTTACTTTATCAGAACCATTTTTCTTGTTTGCTCAAAACCTGTTGCAACTAACTTATAGAAATATATTCCGCTGGAAAAGTTTGCTGCATTCCAATTAAACTTATGAGTTCCTGATTCGAGGAATCCATCAACCAATGAGGCTACTTCCCTGCCTATGTTATCATAGATAACAAGCTTCACCTTTGAAGCTGCCGGCAGATAAAAGCTGAATGATGTTGTTGGATTAAACGGATTAGGATAATTATCATTTAATGTAACTTCATCCTCGGGAGTTTTCGCATTCTGTAAATTTTGTGTCGGGCAAGGACCTAACACATCACCATGACGTAAATGACCCTGTATTGCATTTGTATCAACACAAATAGTTTGTCCTTTATGGCATATCTGTACTTTATGCGGTCCGCAGCTTATATCAGTTACATTCACAGTCATTGTATCAGAATCTGTACATCCTTTTGAATCTGTGACATAAAGTATATATGACGTAGTTTGAGTTGGTGTAACAATAATATTTTGTGCAGTATCTCCTGTAGACCAGATATATACATATGGAGCGACACCACCTGCTGCTGAGCCGTGCAATGAAGCAGATTGATTACCGTAACCCAATATTATGGTAGTATCATTTCCTGCACTCACGCTAAGATTGCACTGATAATATTTTATAGTTGCAAAGTCAGAGTTCGTACCGCTTCCGAAACTCTCACCTGTAACATAAACATGATTTAAGTTATCAAGTGCAAGAGCGCGGATGAAATCGGTATTGTTGCCGGGACCGTTGTAAGTAAAAAGCCATTGCTGTGCCCCAACATTATTATATTTAATAGTAACAAAATCTATACCGTTCGAAACAGATGCGGCTCCTCCGCCAACATATATATTCCCGGATGCATCTGCTTTGATTGTTGTTGCTTCGTCAGCAGCATTTCCCGGGCCGTTATATGTGCTAACCCATACTGGAGCACCTGTTGACCCATTGTACATTACAGTTGCAAAATCATTGTTTGTACCTACGCCTATACTCCTACCGGTTACTATAACATTACCTGAAGCGTCCAGAGTCAATGCATTGGCAAAATCAAAATCATTGCCGGCTCCATTAAAAAATGAAATCCATTGAACAACACCGGTAGTATTAAGTTTAAGAGTAATGTAATCATATTTTGTAGCAGCAGTGCCGTTATCTGTGTATCCGGTAGCATAAATATTTCCTGAAGCATCAATAGCCATGGATTTTGCAGCATCCCCACCGTTAACACCGGCTTTATTATACCTGTAAACCCATTGTACAGCACCGGTTGTTGGAGACATATTAAGTATGATAAGATCACCGCCTGTATTTAGACCGATAGATTCACCGGCTACTATCAAATCACCTGTAGGAGATAATGCAATAGAAAATGGATTATCTAGTGCGTTACCTGGCCCGTTGTATATTGTTACCCATTGCTGTACTCCCGATGAGTTATATTTTATAGTAACGATATCAAGATTATCACCAACACCTAAGCGGGGACTTTTTCCCGAAACATAAACATTTCCTGAATTATCTACTGCAATGCAGCGTGCTTCATCGACTCCGCTGGACAAGCCATTATAACGTGAGTACCATTGAAGGACACCCGCTGGATTATATTTTATAGTAACAAAATCAGATAATGTTGTTCCACCATAATCAGCTCTGCCGGTAACATAAACATTATTAGAGTTATCTATTGCGATAGCAAAAATATAATCGCCACCACCTGCACCGTTGAATTTCCTGGTCCAAACTGTATCACCGGTATTTGTAAGCTTGATCGTAAACATATCGCGGCTTGTTCCTGTTTGATGACTGGAACCTGCTGTATAAATAAAACCTGCATTATCTATTGCTAAACAGGTCGGAGCATCGATATAATTCATTGTGCCATTATATCGTGAAACCCAATCCTGAAACACCTGTGATGAAAGCTGGCTGACTGAGAGTAGTAAAATAAGGAAAGAAATAACGTAGACAAAGTTTTTTTTCATAAACACCTCCTGAAATTATTGTAAGATTAAATTGACTCTTTTGTTTTTATAAAAATGAAACATTTTCAATTTATCCGGATTTTATTGTCCTTCTCAATAAAATTCAGACAAAAGTAAATGTGAAAACCGTATACGGTAAAAAAATTATTTACTGCACATAGCAGTGACAGGAATTATGAGAAATTTACTATGTGTAAAACGAACCAGAAAAATTTTATCGTGAAAAAAATAATCATACATTGATGAAATATTTTTTCATTGATAAAACCGGAGTATATGCCAGTAAAAACAGTAAGAGAAATGTAACTGGTCCAGAATAAAATACAGAATGGAAACAATATGGCCTTTTATAATGAGACAGATGAACCATTAACAAATTATATAACAGTTTCTTTATAAGCAAACCAAAAGTAAAAGTTGTAATAACAGTTAATTAGAAAAAGGTCATTGTTTATAAATTCTATCATATTCATTTGTTATAAAATCAGAAAATGAGTTGGAAAATTCCCGTGAATTCAATTAAATTATTGAATAAATAAGGTTTTTCCGGATATAATGGAAATAACTAACTGTTATTAACGGATTGAGTAATGTTTTTGTTGTATTTCTTTTAGCTTCTTATTAACCCATTCAGGGTAGTTAAAGTATAAGAAAACGTTTTTTTCGTGCGGCTTTACGTATATTTGTTTAAGTTCTTTTTGCAGGATTTTAAAATTATCGATCAAATCTTCATTTGTATTTACTTTTGAAAGCTGTTTAATAAAATTTATGACCAGTGTCTCAAGTTTATAAATCTTTTTTCTTTTATATAAAAACCTGTAGGTAGAAATTATTAAATATTCAAGATATTCAAAGTTATTAAGTTCATAATGTATAATTAAATTCAATAACCTTGCATTATATTCTATATCTCTGCGTATTGAAATGTAAGGATGCTGAAGCAAAAGATTAATATAAACCAAAGATGAATTGTATTGACCTGACTCAACAAGCATTCTTGCTATCAGGTCATATAATATAATTTCAAAATTTGAATCCATCTTCCCTTTATACATTTTTAATCCTTTCTCAATTGATTCCATAAGCTCGTTTACTTTATCCCATCTCTTCTCTGTGATAATAAGCTGGATACTTAAATAAGACTGGACCAAAAATAAATATATTTTATCCGATGCTGTATCATTGGAATGCATCTCCAGCAAATTTAAATATTTAATTAATTTTTCCTGTTTATCAAGACGGATGGAAAGTAATATCAGGTACATTAAAGTATCACGCCAGTAATTGTAAATCCTATCTGAGAACGGTTTAGGATCAGCTTCCATAACTTCGAGACGTTTCCTGCAATACTTATACATATTATCAAAATCACCATATATATCCGAAATAAGTTGAAGAAGAAAATAATATCGTTCTTTTGCAAGAGATGAAAGGGCATAGTTTTCCGATGTAAGCAAAGGAGATTGCTTTATGCGTTCAATATATTGGAACAATGCTTTATCTCTTGTCCTTCCTTCTTCACGGTATATGCCTGTCAGCATTGCCGCAAAAGACTCATATACAAACAGATTAGAAATTTTCTCGGATGTCAATTCTTCCTGCAGTAAAATTGATTTTTCATCAACTACCGGAAAAATTTTTTCAATTAATAAAATTTTTTCATAAGAAGAGAACTGGATAAAATAGCCAAACCTCTCATACTCAAGCGATAACTTCTTGCCCAGGTCTATTGAATGCCTGAATTCTTTAAACAATGCCTTCTTATAAAAATAACAGCATCTAAATACCAGGTCATTTAGCCTGCTTTCAATTGAATGTTTTGAATAATAAGAATAAAGACTTTTAAAAATCAAATTGTAAAGATAGTTCTTTGTAAATGTCAGCTGGCGGATAAACTTCTCTTTTTTAAACTGCTCCTTTATTAATGTTTCGTCATATTCCGATATTTCATCTATTGCTTCAAATAGCCGCAAATAATTTTTATCACCCGATTGAAGTGAGCAGTACATTTTAAAATATCTTTTCTCATTTGCTGATAGTGATTTAATAAGATAAAATAAATTCTGTGATGGGTTCATAGAGATACTATGGCTGATTTAATATATATAAGCAATATAAGTAATATTTTTGCATTTTTCTATAAAAATAATAAAATACGGATACTATGATTATTCATTAAAAAGATTTGGCATACCATAAATTACATGCTATTTTTGAATCGTTAGATTAGATACTTACAAGGCAGTGTATAAAAAGGGTTGCCGGTCAACTTAAGAAGTAGTGAAGATGGTAAATCAAATATTAACCATTAAAAAACATAACATGAAATTAATACTTGCACTACTCTCATTCCTGATAATTTTCTTTATAATCTTTTCAACAACATTTTCTCAAACAATTTCATCCAATTCCGGTGAAGTAAGCGCTATATCCATAGACGGAAAAATATCTGACCCGGAATGGAGCGGAGCCAAGGTATTCAATGATTTTTTCATTACTGTTCCCAGGTCTGATGAAAAATATTATGATAGTACAATTGTTTATGTAAAGCAGACAAAAGATGCTTTAAATTTTGCTTTTAAATTCTGGCCAACAGGAAAGGTTATTTCAAAATCTTTTACAAGAGACAGAAGCACTGACGAAGAAAACGAGTTTTTCATTATGCTTGACCTTGAAAATAAGAATCAAAACGGATATTTCTTTGCATTCAGCTTTTTAAACAACCAGCGTGACGGTATGGTTTATAACCAAAGAAACATATCATATGAATGGGATTGGGTTTGGGAAGCAAAGTCAACAATTTTCAGAGAAGCTAAAGACGGAAAGCCCGGATATATTGAATCAGAAATAAGAATTCCTGTAGATAAGCTTCAAAATAAAAATCAAAAACAGATAGGCTTCGATTTACAGTTATTTGCTTATAAAACTGACGGAACATTATACACTTATTCCGTAATACCAGGCAGTGAATTACTTACCGTCAAAAGCACATACAAGTTTGATCTAAAACAGCCATTCAATGAAAAGCTTAATCTGAATTTTAATGTTGCTCCTTATGCAGTAGCAAATAAGTTTAACGGAAGAAAATTAGGAGCAACATTCGGTGGTGATGTTAATATCAGCTTTGAAAAACATAAGCTGAAAGGAACTGTAAATACAGACCAATCAACACTTGAAGCGGATCCTTTCAGGTTTACATTTTATAACCGCCCTGTGTTTCTGACTGAGAAAAGACCGTTTTTCAGTAAGGACCTCGATATTTACAGGACACCCATCAATCTCTTTTATACCAGGTCAATTGATAGTATTGATTATGGTGTAAACTATACATACCGAAGCGATAAGTTAAAAGCAGGATTTGTTTATGTGAATGAACCAAAAGATACTACAAGTAAAACCTTTATTGCAGCCCGCCCGAATCTGAATTTCCCTGATTTCAACCTGGGCGGGTTGTTTATTTATACACACGATAAACGAGACGGTTCGATAGATAGAATTATGAGCTTTGACGGATTACTTCGAGTACCTAATTCCAGGTTAAGATTTTCTGCCCAGGCTGCAGGAAGCTTTAATGAAAAATCGGGACTTGCTTACGTACTCAACAGTTTTTATGAAAACAGCTACACGGGAGGACCGTATTTTAGCTTAAGCTATGGAAGGATAGATAAAAATTTTCAATCATCAACTTCATTTAATTCGCAAACGGGAGCACCTAATGACTATGATGAAATAGCTTTTCAGCCTGGTTATTCTTTCAGGTTTGACCGGAAATATTTTACCGATATTAATTTTAATCTTTCATATTACAGGGGAAGACAACTTTCAACAAACTTCATTTTCCAGGAAAGATATGGCGCTGAGTTGTTCTATAAACTTAATGATATGATCAGTGTAGATCATTATTATGAAATTAACCGCCCTAATGATTATGATGTAAATGGAAATATGATTCGAAGAAGTAACTATGACCTCGTAAATAACATAAAATTTTTAATTGGCAGCAGCGCTTTGAACATTGGCTATGAATTCGGGAAATATTATGACAGCTTTATCAAACATCCCTATGTTAATCTTGACCTGGTTCTGTTTGATATGATTAGCCTGAGATTGGCATATGATTACAACAGAGTGTTCAATATAAAACAAAGTATCTTCAGTGCAAAACTTGACTGGCGGGTTATCCCCCAGTTATACATACGCTCATATTACCAGCAGGATACTCATAACAGACGTGCCTTATGGAATTCAATGGTGCAGTATGAATTCTTTGCAGGAAGCAGTATTTACCTTGTCATGAACCTTCAGGGTGAAAAGCTTCAAAATACAGGGAGATATTTCAAAGTAGGTTACGAGTTTAATTTTTAATCATTTACCTCCGATATACAGGTCTGCCGGTAAGGGAAAGCTTTATTTTCGGGAATAAAGTAAAAAACCGGCAGATCTTTTTTATTTTCGTTTACAGGTTAAAAATACCGCCGAATAGACTGATTAATACATCAACCGCTTTTAAGACTATCTTTTTAATGACTTAACATATTTAATGATTTTTTAATCTTTCAGTTTTATTTCTAAACCAATGTTATTTCTTAATTTTTGTGGAAACCTTTTCTATATGCATTTCATTATTATTTTAGTTATTTTACTGCCATGAAGAACTGAATATTTATTTAGAAATTAAACGGGTTTATATAATATGTTTAAACCGGTTATAAAATATTTTATCTGTTCTCTCATCTGCATTAATTTGTCGTGGGCGCAGACCGCCTCTCAAAATTCAAATACTGATATAAGTAATCCCAAAAATAATATTGAAGATATACTGACCAATCCTAGGTTTATATTATATAATCCGGACGCTGCTAAAAATATAAAAAATACTAAAGACAATGATGTTAATACAAAAGTAATAAAAAAGACTGAAGATGAAGAAAGCAAAAAAATTGATGCAATTTTTTTGCGTCCTGTAAAATCGGAATTCCCTATACAAACTAAACCTGAGAAACAGGAGTTTAATATTGTCAACTCTTTCAGAGAGAATATTAAATTCGGCGGCTTTTGGGATAAGTATGCAATCATTAATTTTAATCCTTCTGTAAATTTAAAACCTGTCGAATTCATCAGCATATATGCCAATGAAAACTTAAGCTGTTTTGTACCAATAAAAGAAGCTAAAGAGTATATCAAAATGCTTTGTATTCATTCAGCAGCAATATTGGCGGTTGATAATTCGGTCAAGCTATTATTTAAACAAAATGATTGGATTGCAAATGCTGTTGGTTTTGTTGTTAAAAATCTGGTAACTTCAATACTGAAGCAGGAAATTAATAACAGCGGAAAAAATTTACTAAAACATGACAGCTATTACTTTGCTGTTAGTGTAAGATTTTGAATTAAGCTATTTTTAATTTTCTCTGAACTCCCTATCTACATTCTCAAGTTCTGCCAAATCTAATTCCAAAAAGGTCTCACCACAGTCACAAACGGCACCTATTGTAAATGCTCCATAAGCCCTTATTTCTTCCCTTGCAACACCATCTTTATCAACATCCAAAATTATTCTATTATTCGCGAATTGAAACGAGTCGTGTACATAAAGTAATATAGGTCCATACAAAGGATTATTTTTTGATTTACTTTGTATTTCAATATCTATTTGATACCAATATTTTTGTAATTTTATGACTTTTGCAGTTAACACTCTATCTTTGGATTCAGGATTGCCTCCCCATTGATATTTTTGAGGATCATTTGAAGGAGCCCTTTTTTTCCTTCTTATATTTATGCATTCTTCAATTCTTTTATCAATCATTTCCATGGTACACCTTTCTTCAGATCCATTAATCATATTAGATCGTTTTAAATCATCGCCCTCCGGTCTTAATCTACTATCCCATAAACCTGCAGCTTCTTTAACCTTATTAATTTCTTTTCTCAACACCTGTGTACTGTCAATAATTTTCTTTGAAGAATCTTTTAGTGCTTCATCCTTTTGTTTTAAAGCATCTTTAACTTTCTCATCTATTTTTTTGTCTAAGTCATCAACTTTTTTCAATAAAGTCTTACTCATACTATTAAGAAAATCCCTTGCAAAAACAGCTCCTAGCACGCAGAATCCAGCAAATGCAAAATAATTTATAGGATTTAACCTGCTTTCTTTCAGGATTCCATTACCTCCTAAATTTAAGAATAAAGGTACAATGACAGCCCCTGCTAAACTAACAAATATTGAGTTCAATATTGAATATCTTTTAACTTCGGCTGAATTCTGCCCTTCACTATCTTTACTACTTACATTTGCAGGTAAAGGATCATTTCTAAAAATCCAACTTACTGTCCCACCTATCAGGGCTGACAGAATAATTATTGAACCAAGGATCAATAGGTTGATAGTATCAGAATAAATTTCATTTAAGATCACTGCTCTTAGACTATCTGTATTCATTTTTTATAAAATTAATTACTAAATATTTCTTCTTTTATTTAAATCCTTTAATAGAATCCTTCCCGTAATATGGCAATAACGTGACTAAAGAATATTATATAATTAACGATCCTTTACATTTTAAACACTGCATTGAACCAAGTAAGGTCCGGAGCCAGTGTTTATCTTTTAAAAAATTAGTAAAACAAATAAATTGTTACGTACAGAAATTTTGCAGTAAAAAAGGGAGCCAAAAGAATAATTGCATATTAAATTCCCGGTTTTCAATATACATGAAAATTGCTTTTTTGTCAATAATTTAATTTGTGAAAAGTCTGAATCGATTACATAGAGAAAATTACTTCCCATCCATCAGCAATTCCGGTCTGTATTCAAAATGCATTGTATCGTAATGATACCATTTACCTCCCCATATAAAACCGTGCTTCTCGAACACTTCGACTATTTCTATAGGAATTTGATTGCGGTAAGATAAATCACCCTGCCATTTCCAGTAATTGGAGAATTTTGTGCTTATATCAATGGCTGAACCAAATGAATGGTTGCTAAGTCTGGTAGTTCCTGCAATGTTACGCCAGTTGAATGTCCCGCCGATATTACGCAAGTACTTCATATACTGGTCACCGAGTTCTATCAGATCTTCTGCAACTTCAGCTAGTGAATCTGCAGCTCCATTTACCGATGTGAAAACAACATTTGTCCCGTCAACCCATTTAATACTTACAAGGTTTTTAGTAACTTCCGAAGATGAATTACCATACATTTTTTTAAAGAATGGTTCATACCTTATTCTTCCGGGTTCAAAATTTTCTGCAGGCGGCTCTCCCCAGTTTGCTCCTATTGTATATTCCTGTGACATCTGGTCTTCAAGGTCAGGGTTATCAAGCTTTTCATCATGGGTTTTATTTGTAATCCCGTCATCATAGGCCATAGCAGTTCCATCTTTCCAATATATTGTATTCTCATCAGCTGAATCAAGCAGGTCAGGATATGCTTTCAATAGTTTCTGTAATCCCGGTGGAATATTTTTTGATGCAGTAACATTGTTTTTTGCATTAGTTTTCTGCTGAAGTAATTGGGTTTTATCAATATCACTTTTGCATGAAACAGTAAAAACAATTAAAATAAATGTTATAATTCTCAACATGGAATTCAATCTCATTTTTCTCATATTCATAAATTTTATTGTAAAATATAATAATATTATTCAATAATATTAACTTTTAAATAAATACCCCTGAAAAACAGAAATTTCATAAATAAAAAACCCGCTGAATCGCGGGTTGTAAAACTTAAGCAAATACTTCTCTGTCACGTATTCTTCTTTTGTCTGAGTAATATTGTTCCCACCATGTTTTCTCTCCGTTTTTGCGGGGCGGTCTTGAAAGAGACAATATCCTTTTCTTCTGCTTAGCTTCTTTTTGGGCTACTCTGAAATGATAATGGTCAAATATACGCAATGCCTCAATCATATAAGATACAGCAATCTTTCTATCTTTGATTAATAACAGGTTTTCACCGTTCTTTTTATCAGCAGTAGGAGAAAAATTGTATGAACCCAAATAGACACGTGCAGTTGGTTTGTCAAAATCAATTACCACAAATTTATGATGCATACGTGTTCCAATGCCGCCTATTGGTTCGGATTTAAACGGTTCCGGTAAATTTTTTGAAAGTTCGGCAGGATAAACCGGGATAACATTACCATCCGGTTTTTGTACATCGAATCCCCCGGTTTTTTTATCTGAAATTCCATAAACAAAATAGCTGCTGTTATTAGTTAATTCTGTTATTGTATCTCTAATACATCCTTTAGTCTGATACAAAAATGCAAGTGAATAAAAAAGATTAGATTGAGTATTATTTTTTATGTCTTTGGCAATTTCATCCAATGCAGCATTATTTGCTGCGTGAGGTGAAAACGAGACCTTCGCATTTATACCGTTAAGTGATAAATCTTCCCATGCTGCCGAGGAAGTTTTTCCGAATTTAGCAACACCATCAAACTCCCAGTAGTTTTTAAAGGCATCTAAAAATGGTTTAATTGCTTTTGCTCCATATACAACTACTGCATTATTTGATTGAACATAAAAACCTCTCCATGTAAAATTAGTTGAACCGCAGATTGCTGCTTTTAATTTTGTTCCGTTTATTACAATTATTTTGTTATGCTGTAACTGATCCATATGCTGACGTTTAACATTACCTTTTGTAGATATCATCAAACATCCCGCTGCTTTAGTTTCTGCTGAATCAGAATTATCATGATCGCCGCTATTATCTACAATTACCTGCAATCTGCTGCCTAGTTTTTCAAGCCGCGTTAAAATTTCCGGGTTATTTAAATCATAGGCAATTACTTTCACCTCTGCATTTTTATCTGCTATTGCTTTGTCCAGCAGGTCCATTATTAGTTTAGCAGCTTCAAAACCCATCCATTGCAACGCTTCTTTTGATTTAGGGTGAGATGGAATATAATCAAGACCGTCTTTTGCTTTTGCCGGAAGAAGTGTACTAGTCCCGCCACCTGCCTGATATTTATCAATAAACGCCTGTGATGAAATAAAACCTCTCGTAAATGATACGTTTAACTTGTTAGAATATGTCTGTCGGTTCAATTGTATTGCAGCTTCCTGAGATTCACCATAACTTAATTCATCTTTATCGTTCATGAAAACCGGTTTAACCTTGTATACAAATTCTCCTTCCATTTCTGAATTTCGTGGAAAGTGAAACCATCTGAATTTTTGAAAAGGAGCCTGGAGTGATGAAATGCTTTTGACGCTTACTTTGCCATTTTTATCTGTAAAAGTAATTCGGTTCATTAAAGCAAAGAATTTATCTCCTTTTGGTTCTTTGTATTCAATAGAGAATCCAACAAAATCGTCAGGGGGCTTGCCGTTTTTCCAGTTCATCGCTAAAAGCAGCATTCCTTCACCTCGATGAACTTTCAATGTAAATAATGCATTCGCATTTTTACCTGTTACTTGAAATTCTTTTGTTTTGGATGTTGGCATAACTTTTTTAAAAAATTTTTTAATAATTACATTAAAAATAAAAAAGGAATCGAGTAAGCACTTCGCTTACTGATCCCCAATATTGATATAAATTAACAACAAAAGTCTATTTTGTCAAGTGTTTACCTCGAATAACGCATTATAAAATTTAGACCTTCCGAGTGTATTTAAATAAGCTACCTTTCTTTTTTCATAAAAATCATCCACATTACCTCTTAAAAAGTACCAAACGCTATCGAATAGAATACCTAGTTTAAAAACATCAAATAAATGTTTTTTTTCAGTTATGCTCAATGTCCTGCATTTCATGTATTCTGATACTATTATCCGGGCTTCTTTGAAATCAAAAATATTTCCATCTTTTTTAAATTTTTCCCATGTGTCCCATTCAAAAGATTTGTTGAAAGGATTAATTAAGCCGGCTAAATCAAAAATAAGAAAAGTATAATTTGCATCATCGAAATCAATTAAAGCATTAAATTTATTGTTTACAAAAAGCACATTTGAAAAATGGAAATCGCAATGACAAACTCCTTTTGGTAAGGATTTCGGTAATTTTAGTTTTGATAATTCGTCTTCAAGCCACATTAACTTTCTTCTTGCGTTTTTTGTATTTAGCTTTTGGGCTTTCTTTCCGGCTAATTCTTTGCAAAGCTCTACGCTGTAATTCCACCTGTAATTTTTATATTGCGGTTTATAGCTTGCAGTTATGTTATGTAATTCAGCCGCTCTTTTTATAAGCTCTCTTTTTTGATTTTCATTTGGATTCTTAATATGCCGTCCTTCAATAAACTCAAAAACGACAAAGGGTTTTTCTATAAATGTACCAACCAGTTTTCCTTGTTTATTTTTGAATGGTCCCGGACATGGATAATTTTTAGCTTTTAGATATTTGATTAAATTACATTCAAATAAAACAGATTTTATTGAGCGGTTTTCATAAAATTTAAAAACAAATTTCCCTTTTGTTGTTTGAAGCAAAATATTTGTTTGCACTTTTCCCGCAGCAAATGGTTTAGAACTAACAAATTCGCCCAATTTGTAATTTGAGAGAATTTTAATAAAATCTTTTTTCAAATAATTTATTTTTGCTGCCATATTTTATTTCAATAACTCGTAAACCGGATAGCAATGACTTCAATCAATTTCTGAATTGCTGTAAATGTACAGTGATACACCCTGACTATTACCCCAGATTCCAAAATGCGATTTCTTATTTTTCCAGTTCACCTAGTTTTTCTAACAGCCATTTTTTGTTTGAGATTATATTATTTTTTTCAATCTCACTTCTCAGAATATATATTTTATCATATGTTTTATTTTCTCTGATGAAAACTATTTTCTTAATATATTTTAAGAAATTTTGAATATAGACCCTGCTCAAATTTGTAACTAGTGGATTCTTCATCAGGAATTGCCGGGAAGAGTCAATATAACTTAACAAAGGTTCTGTTTCATGCAATTCATAGTACGACCTTGCAGTAAGAGTCCGGGCAAAAAATTTATCCTGTATATCAGAAAGTTCAACTTTATTTAAGTAATTAAGAACTTTACGATATTCTTTTGTGTGAAAATACAGGAAAGCATAAGCCATACATTCCATTGAATCCCTTATAAGCGGCTGAAGTTTTGTTGTGTAATTTTTTATGAAATTCACTGCCCATTCTGTTTCATTGACAGCCAATGCTGCGTTCAGAATCTGAATGTAAATTGCCTTTGGAATCTGATTTTCGGGGTAAAATGCCAGACCCTCTTTTAACCGGAATTCATTTAACTCGAATGTTATTCTTTTATATTTCAAATCATCGAACTCCGCTTTATCAACACAATAGTTTGCTATCCAATGCATCATATTCCTTTTTTCACTCTTTGTAAATTTATTATAATGTAACCCGTACAGTTCTCTTAATTTATCGAGGTGAACGGTTTGCTTTGGTTCTAATAGCAGCATAAGAGTATGGTAGTAGATTTCGATTAAGAATGTATATTCGAATTTATTATTATGTGCATATTCTACGATACATTTTAAATCAAGATTCTTTGCAAATTCAAGAGGAATATTAACATCAAATTTGTAATTATAAGATTCACTCAGTAAATTCATGTCATTCAACCCTCCAACCGTCATTCTTAAAAATAATAATATCTGGTATTCTGAAGCTTTTAGTTTGGAATCGCTCATTGGCTTAATCTTATCTATTAAATGGAAGTATTCCTGTCTGTAATTTTCCAGATGACCTTTATTCTCGAAATAATCATAATCAATACCGCTTTTTTCAAGAATTTTTTCCATTTCATTCAGAGTCTTTGGGTAATCATTTAATAATTTCCTGTTTCCAAGTTCTGAAAGTATTAATCCGGTTTTTGTAATTTTATTTTTCCTGAGAGCGATCTGGGTTAAAAATTCTTTTGTTAATTTTTCTGCTGCAGAAGTTAGATTCCACAATACTTGTTTATTATATTTTTTTCCCGGGTAAAGTTTTTTGTAAATATTTTCCTTAGACAGCTTATCAGATACAAAATCGGGATGAAATTTTTGCAGCTGCTTAAAAAGCGGCGAACAATTTTTCCCGTTATTATGATAAGGGGAAGAAATAAACTTACCAAACATCTTCATTTCTTCTTTAGAAAATGTCTTTAATATTTTTATAAGATTTGTTTTCTTCATTTTCCGGGTTAGTTGATTTACCGTAATTTCATAAGATTACAAGCAAAAATCAACAATAATATAATTACTCTTTTTCCAAAAACGGTTAGTTTTACAATAAAATATCTTTGCCATGAGCGTGCACGCATATTATGTTTGTTCCCGTGCACGCTTTCAAGCATAAAATTTAAATAATATAACTGACCTTTAATGATGAAAATAAAAGCGATACAAAAAAAAGGTAAAGATAAAACACAAAAAAGAACAAGAGGATACAGATTGAAACCTGCAACCCATTTGCTTATAGTTAAAATACAGAAATTATTAAAGTCTGACCAGGATGAAGCAATTGCCTGTGCTTGTAATATGTTTTACACTGAAATAAAGAAGAATATTATTCTAAGTAAATAAAAGTTTATTTATAACTTATAAAAAAATAAATGAAAAATATTACTGTTCTGCTTTTTATATTTTTAATATTTACCGGATCATCACAAGCACAATGGCAAAATGATGTTCGGTTAACCGATGATATCGGTTATTCTTCTGCTTCTTTTAATAATGCAAGGTGTATCGCATCAAATGGAGATAATGTGCATGTTGTCTGGTTTGATAATCGTGACTTTAATGAAGAAATATACTACATCAGGTTCATTAAAATGATAACAGCAAATTAAATAATTATTCATATAAAAAATTTAAAAATTAATATCAAAACCAAAATGAGAAAATTTATTATCATTACCACGCTGCTGCTAATAACCTCGTTAGCTTTTTACAATAACCTAAAAGCAATGACAGGGGCAGATAGTCTTGATTATGAGAGCTTAATTCCACCGGAAATGCTGAATGAATTGAGCCCTGAAGAAAGAAAACAGCTGCAGGAAGCAATGGAGCTGGGAAAGCAAATGCATGATCAGGGAATAACCGGTAATATGACAACAGGAGATGCTCTGGCAATTCCACAAAGACAAGACAAATTGTTAAGTGAAATTCCAACCTTATCTTCAAAGCAGCAATATGTAGATTACCTTGCAAATCTTATTACCAATTGCAAAAAAAATTTTGAATCTGCAATTATTACAGATGTGGATGATTTTATTTCAAAAAATAGTAATGATAAAAACGCGATTGGTAATTTTGCTGCCGTTTTACTTATGCAAAAGAAACCAAATGCTTCAATATATGCAGCAATCAAAACTGCCATGCTAAATCCGGATGATGTAGTATCGCAGGATAATCTTGCAGTAATACTTCATCAAACAGGATACCCTCACATATCTTTGCCTATTCTTCTTTTCTTATTACAGCAAAATAATTATTCAATTATTCAGAATAATATTGCGCAGGATTATTTATCATTGGGTGACAAAGAAAACGCTAAAAAATATTTTATAGGCTGCCTTCAAATTGATCCTAACCATTGTGATGCAAACTGCGGAATGGGTTTAATTTTATCCGAAGAAGGCAATATCAGCGAAGCAACTCCCTATATAATAAAATCATTGAAAAACGGGTACACAACTACTGCAGATGAGGTGGTAAAAAAACATAAAATAAATATAAAGTTCAGTGATATCAAACAAAAAGTACCTGAATATTTCAATCCGCAAAAATATAGACCTATACCTCCGGCTTATGACGTAGAAATGGTGGAACCAACTCTAGCACAAAGAGAAGCACTTTACGAAAAAGTGAGGACTTGGAACCAGAAGAAGGAAGAAGTAAACAATGAGCAGAATAACAAGATAGAAAGCGAGAGCATGATGGAGATTATGGACAGAAACCGCGGCTATCTTTCTAATTCGCCGTTGACAAAAAAATCTCAATTAATGATAAACTTAATTGGAGTTGAATATTATGAGTTTATTGCGAAAGATTATAAAAGTAAATATTTTCCTGCTCAAAAAGAATTTTATTCCGAATTAGAAAAACTATCTTATGAAAAAGGATACGATATTGATGGATGTAAAAAACAAATAGAGATACTTAAAAACTACCTGCAGAAATCAGCAAAAAACCATGAGGCATATTCGCGTGAGACACTTCCTAATATATATGATTGGGTTAACCAGTCTCTGCACTGGTGGTACTTTCTTTCTAATGAAGAACAATACAAAGTTCACTATGTTAATTATGTAAGCGAATTTTTTGAAGCAATGCATGGATATGATGAAATGCAATCACTTTCCACTTTGCCTGCATACATATCAAAAAACTGTAAAGATTTAAAAGAACCGGTCAAAGTTAAAATTGCAGATGACAGTCTGCCGGAAGTTGAATGCCCTATTAAAATAGAAATACCATTAGGAGCAGCAAAAGTAAAGTGGGACTGTAAGGGTTATGAAATTGAAGGCGGTGAATTAATTATGCTTGGATTTGAAAAGGATTTTAAATCCGGTGAAATGACAATTTTCTTCGGACTAGGTGTCGGATTTTACGGCAAAGGAACATTAATTGGTGGTGTTGAAGGTGGTATTAAAGGCGGCTCTTTTTTTAAAATTGGAAAAGATTTCTCTATTCTGGATGCAGGCAATAAAGGCGAAATCGGTTTAGAAGGCGGAATTGGACCTTTCATGACAGAAGGAAAGCTTACTGGTGTAATGGGATTGGAAAGCGGAATCAATGTTGACGGGACAATCTTTGGGCATAAAATCGAAGACCCTTTTGGAATTAATACTAAAAACTAAATTTTATGAGTTTAATAAAAATAAATCTTCAGGAGAATTAAAAATGTTTAACAAAAAAATATTATTAATACGTTCTTTCACATTACTGTTTACTGCACTGATATTAATTTTTAATATTAATCTATTAAATGCTCAATGGGTATCAACCGGCGGACCCGGGTATTCATCTGTCAGGTGCTTTGGTTTCAGCGGTACAAATCTTTTTACAGGTACCTGGGCAAGCAGTTATCCCGGTGGTGTATTTAAGTCGACTAATAATGGTACTAACTGGTTAGCTGTTAATACCGGCTTATCAGATACTTCTATTATGGCACTTGCAGTAAACGGCTCTTATATTTTTGCCGGTACTGTAAACGGCGGTGTATTCAGGTCATCTAATAACGGTACAAATTGGGTATCTATGAATGCCGGCTTAACTAACCCTACTATTTATTCTTTAGGTGTAAATGGAACCAACATATTTGCCGGGACATACAATGGCATATACCTTTCTACAAATAATGGAGTAAGCTGGTCGTTCACAGGATTAACAGGTTATCTTATATTTGCAATCGAATCTATTGGTTCGAATGTTTTTGCAGGTACAAGCGGCTCTGGTGTTTTCCGTACATCAAACAACGGAGTAAACTGGGTAGAGGTTAATTCAGGCTTAACGAACACTGCTATTCAATGTTTTACTGTGATTGGTCCTAATCTTTATGCGGGAACGTTCAGCGGGGTTTTTCTTACTACAAATAACGGTGCAAACTGGACTAACACCTTAGGCATGGCAGGTACTATTGTTAACTCATTATGTGTAAGCGGTACAAATCTTTTTGCAGGCACAGCCGGGGGAGGTGTTCATCTTTCCACAAATAACGGTTCAAACTGGACATCGGTTGGTTTCGGTATACCAAACACTGAGGTCAATACACTTGCAATAAGCGGCACAAATATATATGCAGGAACATTAAGCGGAATTGTATATAGAAGACCATTAACAGAAATGATATCATCAGTAAAATTACTTTCTAATGAATTGCCTGTTGATTTTAATTTGAGCCAAAACTATCCAAACCCGTTTAATCCGGTAACAACCATAAAATATCAAATTCCAAAATCTGATTATGTCAGCATAACGATTTATGATCAACTGGGAAAAGAGATACAGCGGATTTTTGAAGGCAATCAAAAAGCTGGTTATTATCAGGTAACTGTTGACGGCAGTAATCTTGCCTCAGGAATTTACTTTTTCAGAATAAATACTGCAGACTTTTCACAAGTAATTAAGATGAGTTTAATAAAATAAATAATCAGGATTAATAAAATATTGAATGAAAAGAAGGGGTTGCCTCAAAAGGCGGTCCTTTCTTTTCTAAGGTATACTTGAAAATCATAATTCGGTATATAAATTATTTTAAATAATAATTTACATCTATTAATTTCTGCAGAATCCTTACACGCTATTCTACCCAGCACTCAATACCATATGATAAGATTATGCTTTTAAAAGCTTCAAGGATATCTGAGGTGATTTCCTTTGTATCAAGCATTTTGTAATTCATCCCAAGTGCACTATATTTTTCTCTTCCATAATCATGGTAAGGCAGTAAGCGGATTTTTTTTATATTCAACTCTTTGCAATACCCAGCTATATTCTTTATTTCAATTTCATTATCATTAACATCGGGGATAACCGGAATGCTGACGATAATTTTATCAGAGAAATCAACAGAAAGTTTTTTCAGGTTCGATAAAATCTTTTTATTGCTTTTACCTGTTGCTTTTTTGTGAATTTCTTCATTAAAAGTTTTTAAATCAAAATAAACAAATTCAAAATTATTTATATAAGAGCTTACATCACTCCAATTGAAATAACCGCAGGTTTCAACTCCAACTGATATTCCGCTTTCATTGCATTTATTGACCAATTTTTCAACATACTCATACTGAAGGAACGGTTCACCTCCGGATAATGTTATTCCCCCATTTGAATTTTTGAAAAAAGGTATATTAGGTTTCACTTTTTCTACGATTTCATCAACAGTATAACTTTGTCCCATAACCTTTAATGCATCATTATAGCAAGTATTGACACAATCTTTCGAATTACACTCTTTACAAATATTCCTGTTAAAATCCGGGTAGCCGGTAGTGCCTATTGCGGCAGCATTATATGGACAAGTAGTTAAACATTTGTGGGATTTTTTACATAAAGCAATTGAGTGAAATAACTCAGGATAAATATTTTGTCCTTCCGGATTAGAGCACCAGATGCATTTTAAGGGGCATCCTTTGAAAAAAATTGTTGTTCTTATGCCAGGTCCATCCTGAACACAAAAATCCTGTATATCAAATACCAACGCCTTATCACATGACATGTTCTGTTCTTCTTATGATTTCATCCTGTATGGTTTTTCCAAGCTCAACAAAGAATGCACTGAATCCCGCCACCCTTACTATAAGGTCTCTGTAATTTTCAGGATGCTGTTGAGCATCTTTCAGCATATTGCTGTCTACAACATTAAACTGTAATTGAAAACCGTTCGTCTCAAAATATGTTTTTATAAGCTGAAGGAGTTTTTTAGAGCCTGATATACCCTGAAGCGCTTTCGGGTGGAATTTCATATTATGAAGTCCCCCGCGTATCCTTGTGTGGTCAATTTTACCTGCTGAAAGCAATACGGAAAGCGGACCGTTTTTATCTGTACCCGGGAATGGAGATGTTACTCCATCACATAATGTTTCGCCTGCATATCTCCCATCAGGAGTAGCACCGCAGACCTTCCCGAATGGTGCGTGTGTGCTGATTGCCAGCATTGACGGGTCATAGGATTCTCCTAAATAATTTTTTTGCTCTGATACATAATTGCAGTAAGTATCGAATAACTCATTATAAATAGAATCAACAAAATCGTTATTATTTCCCCACTTTGGCACGTTTACAGCCTTATGATGCAATTCATCATATCCTTCCCAATTTTCCAGGCAGGCATGTATGAGTTCTTCCAGGCTTAAAAATTTTTCTTCGATAACAAGCTTTTTCACAACAGCAAGAGAGTTAACAATATTAACCATTCCGCTGCTTAGGGTTGTTGGCGTACCGTTACAAACTGCCCCGCCGTCATCAAGTGATTTGCCGCGTTCAATACAATCTTTTATCAGTACAGAGGAAAATATTAAGTTACAGGTTTGCCTGTGCCCTGCCATAACGTAGTTCCAGTATCTTTGCCAGTTATTGATTGCGTTTTTTAAATGGAGCTTATATGAATCAAGTAATTCATCATAATTAGATGGAATCTTAGTTTCATCAAATTTTATTTTTGTTCTTGGGTCTATTCCTCCATTCATTGCAAGCTCAAATATCTTTCCGTGGTTAATAAAACCGGCTTGCACAATACCATATGACATTCCCTCCATAGTAGGCTCAGTACAGCCGCCCATTGCTGCATATTTCCTTATCACCGGCAGAGGCAGCTTGCTGTTCTGCAGTTCATGTTGTATGTAAACCTTCAGATTAAACCAGGCGGGAAAACCACATCCTGTTTTTACACATTCTGCAGCTTTTAAAAGAAACACTTCGCTCAGGGAATCATCATACCATATTGAAATTGTAGGTTGTGTTGTTTTGCAATTGATTGCTGCCTGAAGAATTAATAATGAGAGTTCATTATCGCAGTGTTTTCCATTTTCATCTAATCCGCCAAGAATCATATTCTGAAATAGATTCCCGGAGCCCAGTCCTGCCCATGAAAATGATGCGACATATTCTATTTCTGTCATTTTCAACCTGAGAAGCTCGAGCAATTCCGTTACTTCATCATCTGTTATTACACCTTTTTCTTTATCCGTTTTATAAAACGGGTACATATACCTGTCAAATCTACCGGGTGAGTAACCCAGCTGAGCTCCTTCGATGTGCCCTGCAAGATAAATAAACCAGAAGAGCTGTATTGCCTCTTTGAAATCTCTCGGTGCATTTGAAGAAATGAATTCACACCTTCCGGATATTTCTAATAATTCTTGTTTACGTTCTAAATTAGCTTCGGTTAATGAAAGCTCCTTAGCTAAAGATGCATATTTTTCAATCCAGCGTTTAGTTGCTTCAAGAACCCTTATGCCCCCCCGCCAGAAATATATTTTTTCTGCTGATTCAAAATTGGTAATTTCTTCATTCCTGATTTTATTGAGCAGTCTTTCAATTATTCCATCAATACCAATATTTAAAATTGTTTCATAATCAAGAACATATCTTCCTTCAGGTGCCGGGTCATGAGGTGCAGTATATAATCCTGCTTTCCAGCCGTTTTCAATGTATTCAGCTTTTTCGAAATTATTCTTCCATAAATCATCGCCGACATCCTGCATCGATTTCCCAATAAAGTATTCAGCACATTCTTTTAAAATGGATTTATCTTCTTTTGTTATGAGATATTTTTTACAGAAAAATTCATAATCTGATTCCAAAGCCATTTCACGTGCTTTAGCAATTCCACCCCCGGTACCAATATCGGTAACTGCATCCTGGGCTTCAGCTTCTTCATTTCTAAATTCCCTGATAATATACCGGCTTGCATAGTTGCAATAAGGAATGGCACCTCTTACATAACGTGTTTTATTACCTATAATTATTTCACCATCTCTGATTACAGGGGTCAAATTTTCTATAGCATAGCCATGGCACTCAGCTCTGCGTTGGAGAACGTTCATTCCATCGGTGATCTTATGAGCGTCAGTGTAATATTTTATGTATTCGCTGTCTATATAAAGAGGTTCATTCAGATATCTGCAGCGTATAAGACTGACCCGTTCTGTGGAGGGTAAAGCTTTAATTTCAGTGGCAGGAATTGTTTTATTCATGTAAATATGTGATTATTATTTACAAAATACCGGAAAGTGGAGATACATACAATTTAAAAAAAAATGGAAAGAAAAAGGAAGCTTTCCGCTGCCTGTATTTTCGTTTTTTGCTTTGCTTCTGAAAAGGATTTGAACCCGTTAACTGTCAGGTCTCAGACCTGCTACCCTCTGATTAACAGTCATTCGATGTGATTCTCTATTTATATAAGTATTTGCAATTTCTAAAATTTAAGTAGTCATATTTTGTCTTAGAAATATCCGATTTTCTACAAAAGAAAAGAAATCGTAACCATTAGCAGTTATATCTTATGAGGTCTGAGCTTCAAATTTATCAACGGGTTTTATAATAGTTCTTACTCCTTTGTATTGCTTTGGAATCTCATCATAATCAATCTCATCCAAATTTACATACATTACAATATTTTGGTTTTTATGATCAGATTTTGGTTCAATACCCCATATTCCCTTACGATTTAGCCAATTTTTTGAAAATTGTGTTGTTATTTTCTCTAATTCTAATTTGCTCATTTTAAATTGAAATTTGTAATAAAGATTCAATATTCTTAAATGAATTTGCAAAAGAATAGGTTCCATCTCCAGCAAATATCATTCCAACAGCTTCATGAGTTGATTTCTTAAAGACCAAACTTCCGGAATCACCTGGCAGTGAAAAAGGATAACCATTTTTACCCAAAATGACGATGCTATTAACGAAATTAAAAATACCTGCTCCATGGTATTTAACTCTGTGATTTAGAGCAATACTCGAAATGAAACCCTCTGTATAGCCAGTAGTCGCTCCAATTTTATACACCTCCATATTTAATCTTGGTCTTATCGAACCTCTTGGCTTCTTTCTTATCCACTTCAAGTTAATATCGTCTTTGACCCATGCAACTGCAGCATCTACATTATTTACATCTGGTGGAGGCAAGAGTGGGAACATCCTTCTAAAACCACCAATTTGTATAATACCAGCGCCTGTGTCGTATTCTATTCTGTCATTTATTGACGCTCTATTTAGATTTCCAAACACATGGTTATTAGAAATTGCAAGTCGGAGATTTGATAGTTTATCATCTACATAACCGCCAAGCGTTCCCCAACCGTTTAATCGAAAGTGCCTGGCTGGATTTCCTGTTGTGATTGACTGACGTGGTTTGGTTGCAAAATAGCTTTCAAAACCCTTTGTCCTGATAAATTTTATTGGAACACCAAACTTTTTGAACTTATCCCTAATGGTCGAGGTATCCGCTTGAATTGGTACAAATAATTCTAAAACGCGTTCTGAATCTCTAATGGATTTAGTAACTCCCCAAATCTTTTGAGACTGTTTTAATGAACTAAAGGAATATGATTCACTTAATGTTGCTGCTTTTTCAAAAATTGGAACAGACTGCCAAACAAGTTTTTTCGCAACTAAGTTTGATAAAAGTGATACTTTATAATCAGATACCATAAAATTTATATATATTAAAATATATAATAATAAAAATTAATTCAATCCAATATCCGGCAATTCTGACTCTACCAACTGTTTTCTTATAAAATCCCATCCTATAAGAATTTAAGTTCTTTTTCTCTTCTCATTGATTCAATTCTGCTTTCAAATTCTTCCGGTATATCATTTCCTAGGGTACATATCTTTTTGTTGTAAATACCATACCTTTATTATCCTTTTCTAATCTTAATGATAAGTTGTTAGTTTGACCGATATAAATCCGGTCAAACAATTTAGAATATAACAGTAAGTAAAATATTTCATAAATTAAAATATCTGGCAATTATCCGGATTTTCTTCAGCTCCTGAAGTCAGGCAGTTGCCTGACGACCCTCTGATTAACAGAAAAACTATTGTATTGAATTGTTTGATTTTTTCGTAGATTTACAGTTTTTTTATTATACCAATTAGCCCAAAATGATATATAAAATAACTAACTTACTGCCATTTTATTGCCATTTTCCAGTATGAAAATATAATCGGGTCATCTTTCCATAAATGAAATTATTATTTTATAATGTATAATATCCAGAACTTTTTTTAGATATTTTGTTTTTACTAATAAATACAAACTTTAATAAAATTAGACTTAATTTTCATATATGACGCCTATACCTATCAAAGATTTAAAAAAAATAGTTGCTTTCACCGACTTGCCCGACGAGCATTTGCAATGGATAGCAGAACGCCTCGAATATCATGAATATGCGGATGGCGAGTTAATGATAAAAAAGGATGATCCGGCAGATACAATGTGGTTCATTCCTGAAGGCAGATTTGACTATTACCTGGATGTTAACGGGCAGCAAGTTTATTATTACAATTTCCAGAATGATTCTGTCTCGGGAGGTGTTGGAGGATTGCTGCCATATTCAAGAATGAAAGCTTCTCCCGGGTATGCATACGCGGTAGGGAAAACAATAAGGTATTCACTTCACAAAAAGTATTTTAAGGAATTGGAGCAGCTCAATCCTGCTTTCATTCAGCGGCTTATTGGCTACATGACTGAAAGGGCAAGAGCATTCGCAACAACACAGCTCCAGCACGAAAAAGTAAGCGCATTGGGGAAACTGGCTGCCGGAATTGCACATGAAATGAATAACCCTGCTTCAGCTATCACCAGAATATCTTCAGAGCTTTCCAAAAGATTAAATGAGAACTATCTGCTTACTGAAAAACTGCTGCAGTGTAAAATCAGTGCAGAACATATTCAAAGCATACGTCTTTTAGTTGAAGAAAAAGAACAGGAGAATAAAGAAAAGCTTACCCCTATTCAGCGGATGCAAAAGGAAGATGAAATTTATGACTGGCTTGAGAATAATGACCTTACCGGGAATAACATAGCAGTTGAAACATTTACTGAAGCTGGAATTATAGGAGAAGATTTAGATGGTATTAGAAACGGCAGCGGAAAGGAAGAATTTATCCAAGTACTCCGTTGGGTTGAAAATCTATTATTTTCTCACAGAGTAATAAAAGACCTGGAAGAAGCCTCGATGCGTATATCAAATTTAGTTGGTGCAATCAAAAGCCATGTGCACATGGACCAAACAAATGAATTACAAACAACGGATATTCACCGTGGTATTGAAGATACACTGACATTAATGGGATATAAACTGCGCGAAAAAAATATTACGGTGAAGAAAATATTCGCTGAAAATCTTTCCGGGGTTCCTGCTTATATTGGAGAGCTGAACCAGGTTTGGACTAATATTATTGATAATGCTATTTACGCTCTCCCAAAAAATGGTGAGCTTACGATAGAAACAGCAAGCGATAACAAAAACGTGTACGTGAAAATTATTGATAACGGTTCAGGTATCCCCCCTGAAATTCTTTCGCGGATATTCGATCCGTTCTTTACAACAAAAAAAGTAGGGGAAGGAACAGGTATTGGTTTAGACCTCGTAAACAGAATTATAAAACATCACAATGGAGAGATAAAAGTAAATTCCAAACCGGGGAGAACAGAGCTTGTCATTTGTATTCCAAATCATGAAATAAATAAAACTTAATAAATGAAACTTCCATTTATAATAATTGTCGATGACGATGCACATGTTCTGCGTGCAATTCAGCGTGACGTCAGAAATGAGTACCGGGATGTGTACCGGGTGAGTGCAACCGATTCAGCCAATGAAGCTCTTGAGCTTGTCAAAGAATTAAAACTAAAGAATGAAATAGTTGCTTTATTTATCTCTGACCAGCGAATGCCGGAAATGGAGGGAATCGCTTTTTTGGAAAAAGCTAAAGAGATTTTCCCTGATGCAAAATCAATTCTGCTGACAGCTTACTCCGATATTGAAGTAGCAATAAAAGCTATTAACGATATAAGGCTTGATTATTATTTGCTAAAACCCTGGAGTCCGCCGGATGAAAAATTGTATCCGATCTTAAATGAAATGCTGTATGACTGGGCGGAGAATGTACGCATGCCGTACGAGGGTATAAGAGTACTCGGGGCAAGATGGTCTCCTCAAAGCTACACGGCGAAAGAATTTCTTTCCAGGAATCTTATACCGTACCAATGGATAGATATAGATTACGATGAGCCCCTGAAGGAACTTGCGCTCTCAATTACAGGTGATATTAACAAACTTCCTGTTGTATTATTCCCGGATGGTTCAAACATGGTAACACCGGCAAACAATAAAATTGCAGAAAAAGTCGGACTGCAGATACAAGCTAAACTGCCTTTTTACGATATGATTATTGTTGGCGCCGGACCTGCGGGACTTGCAGCGGCAGTATATGGCGCTTCTGAAGGTCTTAAAACTTTGATTGTGGAACAGAATGCCCCTGGCGGGCAGGCGGGAACAAGCTCGCAAATAGAAAATTATCTTGGGTTTCCGTCCGGTATAAGCGGTGCAGAACTGGCAAGAAGAGCAGCAACACAGGCAAAAAGATTTGGCGCTGAGATTCTAACAGAGGAAATTGTGTCAATGAAAATCGAACAGCCGTATAAAATCCTTAAGTTGTCTAACGGCCTTGAAGTTTCCTCCTACGCAGTTGTTTTTGCTTCGGGTGTTTCTGTAAGAATGCTTGAAGTTGGAGGGATAGAACAGTTTTTAGGAGCAGGGGTTTATTACGGGGCTGCAATGACAGAAGCTGCAACTTATAAGGGTCAGGACGTTTGTGTTCTTGGCGGAGCAAATTCTGCAGGACAGGGAGCTTTGTTTTTTGCCAGGTATGCTAATTCTGTAACTATGATTGTTAGGGCTTCATCACTAAGAAAGGCGATGTCAAGTTATCTTATTGAAAGAATCAAAGCTACAGCTAATATTAATGTTTTACTTGAAACAGAAGTATGTTCCTGTTCAGGTAATGGAAAATTGGAAAAGGTTATCCTCAAAAACATTCCTGATAGTAAAATTCATGAATTGGATATTTCCGCCATGTTTATATTTATCGGGTCTGCACCCAGAACAGAAATGCTGAATGGAGTTATTGATACCGATGATAAAGGGTATATACTAACCGGGCCTGATTTGCCAAGAACTAACAATATAGTCAATGGATGGAATCTGGATCGTGACCCGTACCTGCTTGAAACAAATGTGCCGGGTATATTTGCAGCTGGTGATGTACGCTCGGGTTCAGGTAAGCGTGTTGCCGCAGCAGTCGGAGAAGGCTCTGCATGTGTTGGAATGGTACATAAATATCTGGAAACAGTTTGAAAGCTGAAAAAATAAAAATCCGGACAATATTCGGATTTTTATTTGTTCCTGAGGTCAGGTAGTTGCCTAACGCCCCTCTGATTTAAAAGAAAAGTAAAGATTTCAAATGTTAAAAAATAACTCAATTTCATAATATTTTATTGTCCAATTTGCCAAAATAACATAAAATGTAAGTAAGTAGCTGCCATTTTACTACCTGATAAATTATTAATTCCTGAAATAATTGACCCGCTAAAATTGTAGAATTAAGAATTTTGTTATTTCACAAAATTCCAAAATTTGATTCTAATTAAAAATTCATACTTACAATATCTTTACAACTTTTTGTTTTTCAAACCATGAATACATAGAAGGAATTAATAATAAAGTGAGTAATGTTGAACTTATCAAACCACCGACGACAACTGTTGCAAGTGGTTTTTGAATTTCCGAACCGGCACTATTTGAGTATAACATCGGAATCAAACTAAAAATTGAAATCAATGCAGTCATTAAAACAGGGCGAAGCCGGTCCATACTCCCCTTGATTATTGCATCATTTAATCCTATAGATTCATCTTCTCTTATTTGTGATATACGCAATACTAAAACAACACCATTCAATACAGCAACACCGAATAAAACTATGAAACCAACCGATGCAGGTATTGAAAGATATAATCCCGAAATCCATAACGAAAAGACACCACCAATTAATGCAAACGGTAGGTTTGTGATAACCAGTAAAGCTAATCTAATTGAGCGGAATGTTACAAAAAGTAAAAGGAGAATTAAGCCGATAGCAACAGGTCCAATTATCATTAGTTTAGCCATAGCCCGCTGCTGGTTTTCAAATTGTCCGCCCCAGGTTAAAAAGTAACCCGGAGGCAGAGATATATTATCTTTAATCTTATCTTTAGACTCTGCAACAAAGCTTCCAATGTCTCTTCCGCTGATGTTCATTTCTATTCCAATTCTTCGCAAGCCGTCTTCCCTGCTGACCTGAACCGGTCCCTCAGTCAGTGAAATATCTGCTAATTGACTTAATGGAATGTTTGAACCCATGCTTGTTGGTACTAATATCTTGCCTATTGACTCGATTGAACTTCTGTGTTCTTCAGGGAGCCGGACTGTAATATCAAAATTCCTGTTTTCTTCATAAAACTTTGAAGCTGATTTTCCTGCTACTGAAATCTCAATAACGTTCTGAACATCACTAATATTTAAGCCGTATCTTGCAATCTTATTTCTATCTAAATCAACTGTTAAATAAGGCTGACCGGTTATTTTCTCTGTCATTAAATCAGTTCCTCCTTCAATCTTAGAAAGAACTTTTGCTATTTCATCAGCTTTTTGTTTTAATGTGTCAATATTATCACCAAACAACTTAAGGATAAGCTGTGCCTTAGTACCTGCAACTAATTCGTCGATTCTGCATTGTATGGGTTGACTAAATCCGAAACTAATACCCGGTATATCTTCAATAGATTCTCTCATTTCATTTGTTAGTTCTTCCCTGCTCTTATTATTGTCCCAATCACTCTTTGGATAAAAGACACCCACATACCCTGTTTTATCTACTCCCCGGGTATCAAGAGCAACACCTGTTTGCCCTGTCCTTGAAACCACAGTTTGTAATTCTGGAAACTTCTTTAGCTTTTCACCAACCAGCTTATTTACTTCCATGGCTTTATCTAACGATACTCCAGGAATAAGTGCAACATCCATATCAAATGAACCTTCATCCATGATAGGGATAAATTCTGTTCCTAATTGTGGAATAATTGCAATAGAAAGAATAAGCATGATTGCTGCAAAAGCTAAGATATATTTTCGTTTCTTCATACTATATTGAAGTACAGGTATATAGAACTTCTTTACGTATTTCATAATAATACTTTCCTTCTCAGGCTGGGGTTTTAAAAAAATTGCACATAAAACCGGTATAACAAAGATTGAAAGAATCATTGATGATAGAAGTGCAATTGCAACAGTTAGAGCAAGAGGTCCGAACATTTTACCTTCAATTCCCTCCAGTGAAAGAATTGGTATAAACGTAATAGCAATAATCAGTTCACCGAATATGCTGGGTTTTCTTACTTCAAGTACCGCTTTCAAAACAGTCGTAATTTTATTATCTTTGTGCCCGCTTTCGCTCAAATGCCTTTGCACATTTTCCACCTGTATAATCGTAGCATCAACAATCATACCTATTGAAATTGCAAGTCCGCCAAGTGACATTAAATTTGCACTTAAACCGACAATTTCCATAACTATAAATGTTGAAAGCAGTGAAAGCGGAAGTGCAATTAACACAACAAATGAACCTCTGAAGCTTCTTAATAACAGGTAAAGGATAATCAAGACTAACAATGAACCCTCGATTAATGCAGTTGTCACAGTTCCCACACTTGCAGTTACAATATCTGCCCGGTCATAATATGGTACAATTTTTATCCCATTTGGCAGAACTCCATTTTCATTAATTTCTTTAACTTTTTGTTTAACCTTCTCAACAACTTTCCGGCTGTTTTCACCCCTGAGCATCATAACAATACCGCCGACCGATTCATCTTTTCCATTAATCATTGCAGCACCCTGTCTTACCGCTTCACCGGTTTTAATTAACGCAACATCTTTTAAAAACGTTGGAGTGCCCTGATAAGACTTTAAAACTATGTTATTTAAGTCTTCAATTGATTTTATCAATCCAACACCGCGTACTATATACTGTTCTGAGAGTTTTTCGATAATATTTCCGCCAACATTTTGATTGTTCTTCTCTATAGAAGAAAAAACATCATCTACAGTTAAATCATATTTTAGCAGCTTATCAGGAAATATCGTGACCTGGTATTGTTTGAAATAACCCCCGAAAGAATTAATTTCGCTAACACCGGGAATACTTTTTAATTGAGGATTAATTATCCATTCCTGTATTGTCCTGAGTTCAGTTAAGTAATCTTTTTTACTATTATCATCTTGAGGCATTTTATCCTCAAGAGTAAACTGGTAAATTTCTCCCATAACAGTAGCAACCGGACCCATAGAAACCTCAACACCTTTTGGAACACTTTCTTTTGCTTCACCCAGTCTTTCGAAAACAAGCTGGCGGGCAAAGTATATATCAACATCATCTTCAAAAACAATAGTTATTAATGATAATCCGAATTTTGTAACAGAACGCATTTGCTTTACATTTGGCAGACCACGCATTGACATTTCAATCGGATATGTAACAGAGCGTTCAATTTCAGTAGCAGATAAACCGTCAGCATAACTTACTACTTCAACCTGGATATTAGTTACATCAGGAAATGCGTCAATATTTAATTTTATAAATGAAAATATTCCAAATATTAATATAATAAAGGACACAAAAATTATTAATCCTTTTTGTTTTAATGTAACTGAAATAATTTTTTCTAACATTTAATGTCCATGCTCCTCAATAGATTCTTTCATTAATTCCGACTTTAAATAAAATGTGCCTTTAATAACAAATCTTTCACCGGCTTCTAAACCTTCTTTAATTTCAATTTTATCTTTGAAATTTGAACCGGTTGTTACCGCTTTTTTAAGGTATGTAGTGTCATCAGATTGCACAAATATGAAATCCTGGTTATCGATTCTTACAATAGATTCAGAAGGGACAAAAATTCCTACAGAGGTTTCACCAGCAGGAATTTGAAGTTCTCCAAACATTTGAGGCAATAGTATATTTTGATTGTTATTTACTTTTGCAATAATTTTGATTGTTCTTGTTTTTTCATCTATCATTCCGCCTTTATATGTAATGGTGCATGGAAATACAACACCTGGCAGTGAAGAAGTAATAAACTCTGCTGAAGAAACGTTTCTAAGATTTTTATAATCATTTTCATAAACCTGCCCGTCTACAAGTAATGATGAAGTATTTAATATTTTAAATCCAATTGAAGAAGATTCCAGAAATTGACCTGCAACAACATTTCTTTCAACTATTACACCGCTTATTGGTGCCCTGACAGCTAAATCTCCTGCAGAATGCAGATCATTCTTTGAATTAATTACATCACTATCTTTAAGACCTATGGAATGAATCTTTTTATCCATAGCATTAAACTCAGCTAACGCCTTTTCATATTCTGCTCTGGATGAGTTTAAGTTTTTTTGTGAACCTGCATTCAGCTCCGATAATGATTTCTGTCTTTCGTATTCCTGTTCAGTGAAGTCCAATGTCGTTTTTGCTTTTAGGAAGTCTGCTTTCAATACACCAATTTCCAGTCCTTCTATCAGCATTAAAACCTGTCCAGCTTTTACATGCGTGCCAACACTTGCATATACTTTTTTTACCTTTCCTGAAACAATTGGTCCAACCTGAGCTTCATAATTTTGATCAGTGACTATTACCGCGGGTATTTTAATGTATCCTTTGTATTCTTCTTCCCTGGCTATTTCTGTTTCCAGCTTTATTGTTTCCTGTGACTCCTTTGAAAGTATCACCAGCTCTTTATTTTCTTCTTCATGTTGCTCATGTCCTTCTTCCTTATGACTATCATTTCCATTGTTTTTACATCCCGAAATTATCAGTGCAGTAAATAATATGATTAATATTTTTTTCATAAACTAAATTCTTTTAAAATAATTTTCTTCCTAATGCTTTTTCTAATTCTATCAGGTTTAGATTAAAATTCGATAGTGCCGATATATAATTTTCTTTGGTTGTAATTAATATTTGTTTTGACTGTAAAAATTCAAGATATGTAATTTCACCAATCTCATAATTAGTACTTGCAATTCTGAATATTTCTTCCGATTCGGGTAGCAATGTATTTTTATAAAGCAATATTTGCTTTTCACTATTCTTTAAGCTAATGTAAGCTTTCTTAGTTGAGTTTACAACGTCGAGATAAATTTCATCGTATTCATATTCGGATACTTTTATTTCAGCATCGGCTTCTTTAACTTTTCCTTTTTGGTCAAACATAAACCACAGGGGCAAAGATATTCCTAAGTTTATTCCATAATAATTATTTATACCGCTTATTGACTGCCTCTTATAACCAATTGTTAAATCCGGTAAAAATGAACTGATTGCAATTTTTCTGTTCATAACTGCACCATTTTTTCTTAGCTCAGACAAAGTTAGTAAAGGATTTGTTTTCAAAGATATTTGAATAACACTTTCGAGGCTTTCATCAAAATATTTAAATGTTAGAGAATCAAGTAGTACAGGATTATAATCGCTGTAAATTTGTTTTATCCCTACAGAATATAACATGTCACTCAAAGCAATCAAATATTCGTTCTTTAATGTTTCAAGGTTATTCAAAGCTTGTGCATGCTGAACATCAGCGGTAAGCTTTTCAAGATTTGTTGCCTCTCCAACATCAAAGCGGATTGATGATTTGGATTTAAACTCACTTGCAACACTATAATTCTCTTCTGCAATTTTAATTAAAGCTTGTTTTTGCAGTAAGATAATATATGCTCTTCTTACATTATTTATTATGTTTAAGCTTGTAATGTCATTTTCTGATGCAATTATATTGATTTCATTATTTAGTTTTTTACCTTTGTGGATAAGCTTCAATGGAAACTCAATGCTCTGGTTAATTTCTATACTTCTCTCTTCATAGTTTCCTAAGCTTGAACCAGCAGGAACAAAGTCATATGATAATGACAATTCCGGCATTTGAGGTGAAACACCTGTTAAGTATCTTCCTTCAGCAGATAGAATTCTGTTATCTCCTTTTTTTAATGCGGGATTATATTGTATTGCCATTTTTTCCACATCTGATAAACTTAATGTTTGAGGAAGTTTATCCTGTGAGACTATATTTTTATAAACAAAAAATAAAAACAATAAAAATATAATATTTTTCATCATATTTTTAAAAATTAAAATATTTTAGGAAATTGTGAAGCTAAATGTAGAAAGAAGGACTAAATCAGGAAAGAATTGTTTAAGATATTAAGTTTAATGCATGTTTCTGTTTTTTGAGGATTAACTATAGCTTTGGTAATATCTGCAGATAATATTTTAGGAATTGTTAAGAAATCATTGAATAAATCAAAGCTTAGTACTTTTGAATTATTTAGATTATTATTTTCAGTTTTGGCACTATTAATAATTTCGCAAATATCATGTGATGTATGGGCATGCTCTTCGGGCATGAAAAAATTCAACTCTGAGTGCAGGAACAAAAAGCCCATCACTATTAGTAAAAAAATGCCGGTAATATTTATAGTTTGCTTAATTTTCATATCAGATTCTATACAATAATAGTAATAATATTTATTACAAAAAAATATAAAATTAATTAGTCTATAAGATACCATCTTAAGATTATGAGAAATAATAGTTTAAATTACCGCCATTTTTTGCTCATAAAAAAATATCAAACCAAAAAATTATATTTAAGATATGTTAATCACTTTGCTGAACTCTTGTAAAATAATGAACAAATTATTCGGGAATTTATGGATATTCTAAACACATAATTTTCAATATATTTGAGATACTGTTCAAAATTGGACAAATAAACATCTGCTCACTTTACTCAGAAATAAAAACTAAATATAAAGCCAACTAGAAACGGAATACAACAATGGAAAACACAAAGACAATACTGGATAATACAAAGACAATACTGGACCTTAAAGATGCATTCAAGGGTGAAACAACTGCAAGCGCAAAGTATGCAGCATATTCAAAGAAGGCACAGGAAGACGGCTATAAAAATATTGCGGTGCTGTTCGAAGCTGCTTCACATGCAGAGAAAATACACGCCAACAACCACAAAAAAGCACTTGAAGAGCTGGGTGATAAACCTGATGACTTCAATCCTGAATTCGAGGTAAAATCGACCAAAGATAATTTGCAGGATGCAATTAACGGTGAAACATACGAAGTCACAACTATGTATCCGGGATTCATTGAAACAGCTAAAGCTGCAAAGGTAAGAAATGCTATAGTTACATTTAACTATGCTTTCAAAACAGAAATGAAGCATAAGATTTTATTTGAAGCAGCGATGGATTCGCTTAATGCTGGAAAAGAATCAGAGCTTCCTTCAGTTTACAGAGTATGCCCGTTATGCGGCAACACATATGAAACAGAAGTACCGGGCAAGTGCGGAATATGCGGTGAACCAGCCGGGGATTTTATAGTGTTTAAATAGAAGATTCAAAATCTCTGACAGCCTCATAAGTTATCAGGTGATGATGTTGTAATTGGTGTAAAAAGTAACCAATTTTTTGCCATATTACCACAGGAAATAAAAAACCCACAAAAAGTGGGTTTTTTCGCTCCTGAGGCAGAACTTGAACCTACAACTCTCTGATTAACAGAAAAAGTAATATATTGAATTGTTTGATTTTTTCGTAGAATTGCAGGTATTTATAGTCCCAATTAGCCCCAATTGACATAAAACGTAACTAAGTTAATGCCATTTTACTGCCACGTTTTATTAAAATACAACAAAAATTCATTCCGCGAATAACTACTTCGTACAAATTGTAATTAGAAATTCTTTAATTATCTTACTCCATCCATCATATTGGATATGTAAGACCTGGTTTCCACTGATTTTTGGAAGAGTTGATATTTTTGATTAAAAGTAAATATTAATATATTTTATGCTTGAAAAAACATTATTTATATATTACATTTATTAAAATACCGTCAATTTTTTCATAAGAAATATATGAAAAAAATACGTATTATATTAATCGAAGATAACAGGCTTCTTCGTGAAGGAATAAACTCAATATTAAAAAAGGAATCTGATTTTAATGTAATTGCAGCTTTTGGAGATAGTAAATTTGTTATTGATAAAATCAGCGAATTAATTCCTCATGTTGTGTTAATAGACCTGGGTTTATCAAATCAAAATAGTCTTGAACTTGTAATAACTATAAAAGAAAGTTATCCAAATGTTAAAGTTATAGTTATGGATCTTGTTCCTATTCAGGAAGATATTCTTCGGTTTGTAGAAGCTGGCGTTTCAGGATTTATTCTAAAAGATGCTTCAGTTAACGTGTTAACAAACACCATCCGAACTGTTAACAATGGAGAAAAAGTTTTACCGTCAATTCTTACCGGCTCGCTTTTCTCACAGATTATGGATTATGGTGTAAAAGAGTTAAGCCATGCAAAGCTGATTCAATCAGTGAGAATGACAAAACGTGAATGCGAAATAGTGGGGTTAATAGCTGACGGATTAGCCAATAAAGAAATCGCTTATAAACTTGGTATTTCAATTTATACGGTTAAAAGCCATGTACATAATATACTTGAAAAAATGGCTTTGAATACCAGAGTTCAAATTGCTATACATGCTTCCATTATCAAGTAATCTTCATCAGATAATAAAATGATTTAATATTTCCGGAAATTTAAACTATTAAATACCGTGAAATCTATCTTAATACCGTGGAATTTTTCGTAATTATTATAAATTTCTTCCGTGTCCATATCCTTATATAAAGCATGACATTTTAAGCATAAAAGAGTTTCAGATGCGGAAGTACTATATCCGTTATCTTTTGCAATTTGATCTGCTTCAGCAGTTTGTAAGTTAATGGTTACATGCAGGAGTTTTGAATCCTGTAAAATTTCAAATCGTTTACCTTTATTATCAACTTTATGGCATTTTGAATTACAATTTTTTATCCCCAAATATTTGTAACAAGACCCTGATGGTTTATTATCGAAACTCGTACTGCCGGAAAAAACCAAAACACCAATTAAGACACAAATAATTACCGGAATAAAAATTTTCTTTTGCATGAATTAGTATATTTTATTGTTATAATAAATTTAGGTAAGTAAAATGTTAAGTAATATAGTCCAATAGGTTGATAAAAGACTTAGTTCTTTTTTCATCCTAATGAGTAATTGACTAACCTCGAATATTTTAATAGCTTGCAGTAATCATTACAAGATGATATGCATTAATAAATGAAATATAATTTACTCTTATAATGTTGTAATGATAAACAACATTTGATGTCAATTAGAAATTGCAGAGATAATAGTTTTGGTTAATCAAATAAAATGGATCCGGTGTCTATGATTTTTATTTCTGCAATTCCCTTATTAAATAAAAAATTTTTATATTAATTAATTTAGAAGGAAATAATTATGTTGTGGACAATATTTGTAATTCTAGTGGTACTCTGGCTGGTAGGGCTGGTTGGTTCTTATACTATGGGAGGATTTATTCATGTTCTTTTGGTTATTGCAGTAATATTATTAATCTACCAACTCGTTACTGGCAGAAGAGCAGCTTAATAAAATTATATTAACTTTATTTCTTAAGAAATAATTGATGGATACCTAAAGAATAATATTAGTTTTTTCCTCCAATAATGTTGTTGTGATGAACAGCATTAGACGGTATATTGAAATTTGCAGAGATAATAGATATTTATAAAATATAAAGATTCGATAATAATGTTTTATCTCTGTAAACTTATTTTTTAAAACTAGAATATTTTAAATATTAATTTATAAAGAAATAGGTATGTTATTGACAATTTATATATCGCTTTTTGCACTCTGGCTGATTGGTTTGATAAGTTCTTATACAATAGGAGGATTTATCCATGTTCTTTTGGTTATGGCAGTAACTGTTTTGATAGTCAGATATCTGACCGGCAGAGAACCGGTTTAAGATAATTTTTCAAAATTGAGTTTTATGAAAATTAAAAATGAGTTAAAAACCAGAATGGCTTTAATAGCAGGGATTAATCAAATTTAACGCCTATATGAAGTACAGCAAATCTTATCAGGGAAAAATATAATAAATGTTACTGCCCGAAATAATAAAACCCGCAAAATAGTGGGTTTTTTCGCTCCTGAGGTCAGGCAGTTGCCTGACGACCCTCTGATTAATCCGGCAGTTGCCGGACTCTAACCAACTGTTCGCGGATAAAATCTTTTCCTTTATGTGATTTTAATTCCTTTTCTCTTATCATCGCTTCGCTTCTTGTTTCATGTCTTCTGTATAAATTAACTCCCATGGTACATAATGTCTTGTTGATTTCACCATACCAAGATTATG
>RPQH01000038.1 GCA_003820375.1 Ignavibacteriota bacterium | reverse complement strand
TCATACGTTCCGTGTTTTAATTGTTCATTCACAAGAACAGCCACCTCTTTACCAAGCACATCATACACAATAAGCTTTACAAAATTGCTCATTGGTAATTGAAAATTGATAATTGTCTTCGGGTTGAACGGATTAGGATAATTTTGTGATAAAAAAAATGATGAAGGAATTTCTGTACTGATGTTTTGAATTCCTATTGTGCTTTGATATTTTACCGTATATATATCACAATTCTCGTTATTCAGATTTACAAAGCCTGTGGCATATAAACCTCCTGAATTATCAAGAGCGCAGTCAATTGCATAATCGGAATTATTTGTCGGGTGATTAAAAACCACAGTCCATAATAATGTACCATCGGCTCCATTATATTTCAGCATTGCCCAGTCATCATTTGTTCCATTATATCTGGTGCCGCTGATATATACATCGCCGTTTGCATCAACTTTACATTTGTGATTCTGGTCATATGATGAAGGGCTGTCATTTCTACTTACCCACACAGTATCACCGGCATTAGTGTATTTCAAAGTGACTCCGTAACGATTGAGGTTATCCCCGCCAAGTCCTGTCACGAAAATATTACTTCCATGAACAGTACATCCTGTCATTAAATGAGTAACACCCTCACCTATGCTTTCAGAATATTTTATCCATTGCAGTGTTCCGGAAGAATCATATTTAAATAATGTAATTTTATATGATGTTGCTTGAGGGGTGTAACCGCTTATATAGAGATTCCCATTATTATCGGCGGCACATCCGCTTGCATCTGAATCTCCGTTGCTGTTAATATAATCCTTAGTCCATATGATATTCCCGTTAGAATCTAATTTCCAAATCATAATTTTTTGAGTCCCGTCATAGTATATACCTGCAACGTAAATATTAGCACCCACTGATACACAGGTATGTCCCATTTCATCCGGTGCGGGGTTACCGGCGGAACTGCCGTATATCTTAGTCCACATTATTGCTCCGTTAGATACATTATATTTTACAATAATGAGCTGGTCATCTATTTGATTTGTACCAACATCTGAGTAGCCAACAACTATAAGATTACCGTCATTTGCTATGCAGCATGCTATTCCTTCTTCATCCTTATTATTGGGACCGTTGTATCTGTTAGTCCAAACCGTATCACCGGTTGATTGATTATATTTAATAGTAATAATGTCATGATTATTGCTGGAATTTGCATTTTTAGAACCACCTGTTATATAAAGGAATCCTGATGCATCTGTTGTACAAGCGTAGCTAAAATCATCTTTGCCTGCTGAACCGCTATAGGTTTTATTCCAGATTACAGGGGGTCCCTGGGAAAATAACTCACCCGTAAAAACTAAAATGAAAGAAAAAATAAATATTACTTTTATGATAAAGTGATAATTAAATGTTCGTTTATTCATTTTTATAAATATTAATTTTTAAAATGTATTATGTTCATTTTACTAAGATTAATTTTTTGGTGTCTGCAAAATTACCGGATACAAGCCTATAGAAATACACTCCGCTTGGATAATTACTTGCATTCCATTCAACTTCATATGTGCCGGGGTTTAATTTTTCATTTACAAGAGTTGCTGCTTCTCTTCCCATAACATCATATATAATGAGCTTTACAGCATTGCTCATTGGTAATTGAAAATTGATAATTGTCTTTGGATTGAATGGATTTGGATAATTTTGTGATAAAAAAAATGATGAAGGAATTTCTGTGCTGATTTTTTTAATTCCGATTATTTCCGGATATGAACGGCGCCAAACTGATTGATAGTTTGTACCGCTGAATACATAGTTATTTGCTACTATTAAACACCGTACTTCAGGTATTATAGTAAAACCTTCATTTTTAATTGTCCAGGTTTCACCGTTGTTCACGGAGCAAAAGACACCATTGAGTGTACCGGCAAATAAATTTGTTCCATGAGAGGCAATAGATAAGACGGTCATACTGGTTAAACCATTATTTACAGCAGTCCAATTGGCACCATAATTAGTTGATAGGAACACTCCGTTAACAGTTCCCGCGAAAATATTAGTACCGCTGACTGTAAAGCATACAATATATTTGTTTGATAAACCATTATGAACAGAATCCCAGCTAACGCCATTATTCGTTGACCGGAACAATCCATTTTCAGTTCCTGCGAAAATATTAGTTCCAACCGAAGCCATAGATAGTACATTAAAATTAGTCAATCCGTTGTTAACTGCAGTCCAATATTGTCCATTATTAGTTGTGAGAAATACTCCTCCGTTATGAGTTCCGGCAAATAAATTTAGACCGCTCAAGGTAAGAGACCAGACTGCCGGGTTTGTCAATCCTGTATTAAATTGAGTCCAGCTTGAACCCATATTGGTAGAACGAAAAACACCCTCACCATTAGTTCCTGCGAAAACATATGTTTCTTTTACTGCAATTGATGAAATATAAGGGAAAGTAATACCATTGTTAGCGGATGTCCATGATTCACCGTTATTTGTAGTTAGAAATATCCCGCCTCCCTTCCAATTTCCAGAAAATAAATATGCCCCGCTTATTGCAAAAGATGAACCGTATTGAGTTGTACCCATCCCATCCGGCTTTTGCACCCATTGGCACTTGCAATTATTGACTTGTAATACATAGAATAGAAAAAGTGAAAAGTTAAACAGCAGAAAAGTTTTTTTCATGGCAGTTTGTGTTAATATTTATTACAAAGAGGGGAGCTTTGTAACTTATATATATTATTTTTTTATTTGATTAAATAAAAACGATAATAAATTTTTTCATTGTTCAATTTACATTTTGAAACCATATGAAAAAATTATTAGCTGCAGTGTAAATATCGAGGACGCAGTCTTTTAACGTCCTGTATCGAGTAGCATGGCCTAGTAGTTTTTCGATGCAGAACAGAATAGGATTCTGTATGCACAAATATAATTTGTTGGAGTTATGAAAAACAATGCTTTATTTATATTATTGCCTAACCGGTGTTAGGAAGATTATAAGGAAATTTGCATATTTATTAATTAAAAAACGGAAATTATTGAGTAATTTTTGCGGTGGAATTATGGCATGTTTTATTATATCACGGTATACGTTTCTTTAAATTATTCAGCTTTTCTCTTTCGCCTGTTTTTAAATACATTTCTTTTAATAAATATAATATTTCATTTACCTTTTGAGAATTTTGATTGTCATCCTTTTTAAAAATTTCCAAAGCTATGAGATACTTTTCTTCTGCATTTTTGTAATCTTTACAAGTTTCGTAAGCATCTGCAATATTTTTTACAGAGCCGGCATATTCAAAACTATCTCTTCCAAAAACTTTTTTCTTAATATTAACAGCGATATCATAATAATTAAAAGCATCTGTTAAATTTCCTGTTTCAATAAATACATTGGCAAGATTTGTGAGATTTTGTGCATATTCAGAATGGTTTTCACCAAGTGTGTTCTTAATAATTTCACCTGCTTTCTTATACAGTTCAATTGCTTTAGTAAACTGTTTCTGAACTGCATATACGTTAGCAAGATTATGAACCGAAGCGGCATAAAGAGGATTATTATTTCCGAATGATTTCTCTCTTATATCCATTGCTTTTTCCAATAAAACACATGCTTTTTCATATTCACCGGTTTGGCCATATACATTTGCAAGGTTATTATAAGATACAGCAATCTTTGGATGCCATTCACCAAATCTTTTTTTAAAGGTTTCTATTGTTTGTAAATGTAGTGGTATTGCTTCGGTATATTTACCCAACCGGGAATACAGATTTGCTAAGTTGTTGATAGACCTTGCATATTCGGAATCATTTTCACCTTTGATATTTTTTATTATGCTTATAGCTTTTTCAAGCAAGATACCTGCTTTTTCAAAATTACCGGTTTCGTTATACACATTAGCTAAATTGTTTAAAGCAGATGCATATAATGAATTATTAATGTCTTTTTGTTTTTCCAGAACATTTTCAAATATTTTAATAGATTCTGCAAAACATCCTTTTAGCCTGTAATCGAGCCCCAGGTTATTTAAAGCATTCAGGTAATGAGGGTGTTCTTCGCCGCAATATGATTTTAGAATTTTAACGGAAGTTTGGTGCAGTTCAAATGCTCTGTTATACTGACCTGTATTAATATAAAGTTCACCAAGAATGTTCAATGAACTTATATAATCTTCACTGCATTCTTCCTTTTCTTTTTTAATTTTTAATATAAGATTTTCGTAAATTTCTATCAGGATTAACCATTTCCCGGCATTATTAAAAGTTATAAACATATTATCCAGCCAATCCTTAAAGCTTACATAATCTATTGAATCTTTACCCATATAAAACGCTTCTAAAAAAGCTTTTTCCTGAATTTGCGATATTGTACTGCTGTTAATTTCATCAAGGGATTTATTATAATAATTAAATAAAAATATTTTTACTTCGTTCAACAAATCCAGATCAAGTTTTGCCTCAAGCCCGTTTCTCATTAAGCTTTGTAAAGAATATGTGCTGTTATCTGAATTTTGAATAATAAAGGAGAACCTGCAAAGCTCTTTCATGCCTGTATTGGGGTACCCGGTTTTGAACTCGTTTATCATGGAACGGAATAAATTACTATCCCAGTGACGCGGAACCGAAAGTAGTTTTAATGTTTCTATTTCTGTTTTATCAAGATATTTTAAAAATCTATCCAGCACGTCTGATTGATTTTTGGCAAAATCATTAACCTCAGGTTCTCTGTTTGTTTTTTGTTTAACCTGGAAATATGTATCAACTGCTAGGTCCATAAAATAGGGTACGCCTTTGCTCGTGTTTAGAATGATATCCCGGATATTTTTATTTTCAATGCTGCATGAAATCAGGAATTTCTCTGAATCTGCTAAAGATAGAGAATCAAGCTGATATTGCATAATATAATTTTCCCAATCCGGTTCAATTTCCATCCATCTCAGCTTCTCTCTTCCGAATATGATCCATAACGGTTCCGGAAGCTGTGCTATGAGTTCTCTTATCCACTCGTCATTTGCGAAAAATCCGCCATAGTTATGAGAATGTTCCAGAAGGGCTTCATATGTATCAATGAAAATAACGCATGGCTTATTGTATTTCTGCAAATAATCTTTAAGGTCTGAAGCAAAAAACATTGGCAATCTTTCAAGTATTTCTTTAGCTTCCAGTTCAGGCAGATTATATAATTCCTGTTCACCGCGTTTTGTCCACCATTGCTTGAAATATTGATGACCTTTGTATACAGTTGAGGTAATACCGGGTATTAAACCTACAATAGGAATATTACCTAAAGTTGAAACCATGTTTGTCAGTATTCCGCTTTCATCAAGCAAAGGCATGCTGGCATTTGTTATTGGTGTTTGTGGATGAATTTTTTGCCAGTAAACTGCATAAGCAATTTCAAATGCCGGGAATTGTATTTTGAAGTTATCTTTCAAAACTTTTCTTAAATAATATAAAGCTGTTTCTTCATTTCTATATTCCGGTAAGGCAAAATCGAGAGATGCATGGATAATTTGTTCGTTATATAACTTTGTTATTTCTTTCCTTAATGAGCTTTTACCAATACCACCCACTCCGTAATATACCAGTAAATTTTGTTCATCATTTCTGTTTTTATAAAGGGCATCTTTAAAATATTGAATATAATCTTCCCGGTCTGTAAATACTCTTTTGGAAATTTCAATTTTTTTATCTTTTCCTGTGATAAATTTTGGTTTAATAGGCATATATTCTTTTAAAATTCATCTTTGCATTATTAATTGTCACAAATATAGCATGATTTAATTATTGTTTTTACAGCCAAATAACTTCTTGGTAATTTTTCTGAATATTAACTGTTTTTTTAAGCTAATGTTTATTATGAGTTTGAAATTAAAAACCAATATAGTATTTTTGTATATACTATTATATTCCGGATTTTAATAACCAAAACTGTACAAATATGAAAAAATTATTTACTGTAATTTTTCTGCTTGTGCTGTATTTATCATGCACAGTATATTTTAATAGCTGCGGTACTGATACTACCACTAATCCGCAAACCCCCGGCAGCAGCAATAATAATAGTTATACTTTATCGAATAATTATGGCGACATTGTTAAGCTTACTGTCAAATCTGCATCAAATAAAGATAATATAACAGCATTAACTTATGAGTGGATTAACCAAAGCCTGAATATGAACGGTAACGGTACAATGACTTTAGAAACCAACCCAAACCTGGCAGGTGTATACAAAACAAGTGATGGAAATTATATTATCGAACAACCTGACAGTGCATTCATTTCTTCCATACAATTCTGCAGACCTGAATCCAAGATAGGGTTTGGCATAACATCCGAAAAAAATCTAAACACTCTAACATTAACCGGTGATTATATTTTCATTAATTATGCACAGGATACAATTGATGCATTCGGCGGTTACAGTATAAAATCGGATGGGACATTTACATGGGGTTTAGCTCCATATGATATAAGTACAATCTCTAACTTTAATTATTTCCAGGGAGGCGGCAGCGGAACCTGGGCTGTTTCTTCTTCCGATTCCAGTATTGTAATATTTAATTCAGGCGGAGTTAATATTGAGGGAGTCGTTTATCCCGGCAAGTATATGATTATCGGCGACGAAGTTAATCACTGTGTTACAGTTGGAATAAAATACCCGTCCGTTCCGGTAGATATTTCGCAGGTAGCCGGAACATACAGGGGTTTTGATTATACAAATGATGGGAATGTTGGTGTTGGATTTTATACTATGCCTTCAACTGCAGCCCAATTACCATATTATTTCAGCTACAACAATCCGCCTTTAATTTCACAAGGTATATCAAGCGGCAATGTTACAAGGCATCCGGGTATAAATAACTGCTTTGTTGTAAGGGATATAAAGCCCGGAGAATGGGATTTTAACTGTTATGTTATAATGTTATCCGGTGAATGTTTGCTTCATTTTGCAAGATCCAATATTGGAAACCAGGGCTCTAATTCCTGCGGTTTCTGTCTGAAGATAAATTAGTTTATATCGGCTTCCGAAGCTTGAAAGCTTCGGAAGCTGCCATTATCTGAATGTAAAACTTGTCAGCAGTGAAATGTTCTGATCGTTTTTTTATTTACTTTTATCTTAACTTATCAAAAAGGTTTATTTTATAAGTACCATTCTTTTAGTATCAGTAAAACTTTCTGTTTGCAATCTATAGAAATAAACTCCGCTTGGAAATTCATATGCATTCCATTCAACTTCATATGTGCCGGGTTTCAATGGTTCATTTACCAGGGTTGTAACTTCTCTGCCAAGTGCATCGTATATAATAAGCTTTACATCATTGCTCATTGGTAATTGAAAATTGATAATTGTCTTCGGGTTGAATGGATTGGGATAATTTTGATACAGCCTGTATTCATTTGGAACTATATTCTCTATCTTTTTTATGCCGATTGTATTTATCTGTATAAATGTTAAGCTGTTGATATTGAAATTTGGAACAATAAGTAAATTACCTGTGGGATTATAACTGATGTTTGCAGGACCGTTTAAACCTGCTGAAATTATTTCAGGTGAATTCACAAAATCTTTATCATATTTATAAATTTTATTATTAGTCCATGAAGTAAAGTAAAAATTACCAGAGCTGTCCCGTGCTGTACCATCAAAATTCCCGATTGAGTTTTGAATAATGTTTGTAACGGAAGAATCAGATAAGTTTACGGCTTGTATAGGACAATTGCCGAACCAGTTAGCAACAATCAGCCTGTTATGCTCTTTATCAAATTCAATATCCTGCGGCGAGCCCAGCCCATGACCGGGCGGTACAAATAAAGACCAGGATTGAACTGATAAATTTATTTTAAATATCTTATCATTCGGTCCGGAATAATCAAAATCGGCAACGTATAAATTTCCGCAGGTGTCGGTTACCATACCATCAAGCTGAATAGATGAAGGAATATTGATGTTCATAACCTGCTGGGGAGGAGTTACAGATATATCATATCCTTTGATTGATGTGATAGTTGAGAAATAAAATATATTACCGTGTATTACATTGCTTAATACATTCCCGAAACCTGTCAGAAAATATGACTGCACTCCGTTTGAATCTATCTGAACAATATTACCGGATTGATAACATGAGACCAGGTACCTTTTTCCGGCATTATCATAAGACACACATTCAGGTGAAGAGAGCAAGTTTTGCGCCGCAGAACTGTTTAAAATTAAAGTTAAACAAATAAGAGGAATAATTTTTACGATAAACCCGGGAATAAAAGCTGGATGAAAAATAAGATTATTCATATTATATAAATATTTTAATTGCATAAGCTTATGTGTCCTGCATTGTAATTCAAAATTTCGCTCATATTAATATATCATTTCAAATGGTTCATTAAATGAATTGTTTGGCTTTATCAGCAATCTCTTATTTTTATAATCAAAAATCAGGTTAAACCTGCGTAGTGCATCATTGGAAATTACTCCATCAGCTTTTGCATCTTTTGAACGTGAATTCCCTTCGAAGAATGTGGCAGTAGCATCTTTAAATTCATATTTACCGATTTTAAACATTCCTATACGTGCTGTTTTACCTATTACGTCACCACTTAAGCCAAATCCTTTAAATTCGCCTATATATTTTTCCGGAAGCTTGAATTTCATCCCATCTTTTACGGTAAGCTCAACAGATAAGCTTGCCGCATAATCAATATAAACATCAAGTAAAATTGGAGATTCATTTTCAATTGAAATGTATAAATCCAGGTGCGGCTTATTATTTTCATCAAATCTTAGCGGTATAGTTTCCCAGCCGTATTCATCAATCACATCATCAGAGTCATGAAGAGTAATTATTTTATTATCATAATCAACTTCTACTTTGTATTTGCCGAAATATGAATATCCTATTACTCCATCACTTGATTTGCCGACGAATTTATCATTTTGCAGAATAATAATCCGCTGGTTTTTAAACTCGCAGTTCCCTGAATTAAATGTCATTGAGTCTGCCATAATACCACGCGATGGCGGTCCGTCACCTGCTCCCGGAATATTAACTTCTATCCGTCTTGTAAGATTAACCGAATCAACTAAATCACCTTTGAAAAGTATGATGCCGTTAAATCCGAACCCACTGTCAAGAATCAGGTCGAAAGTACGGCTGTCTCCGATTGTTACAGGCACCAAAACTTTATTGTAAACCATCCGGAATGGCAGTTCGTGATGTTTCAATGAATCTGTTGATTTTAAACATTGTACTGGAAGAAGCAGCAAAACACAGATATTAACAATTATTTTATTTAACGGCATAATACTCTGACTTCTAATGTTAGATTTATTTATAATATATTTTTAAATAAGGTTAATTTATGTTTAATTTATTTTATCAGCATCATTTTTTTTGTTTCAGTAAAATTATTTGATGTCAATCTATAGAAATAAATACCGCTTGAATAATTTGATGCATCCCATTCAGCTTCATATGTGCCGGGGTTTAATTGTTCATTGACGAGGGTTGTTATTTCTCTTCCAGTCACATCATATATAATGAGCTTTACGTAATTGCTCATTGGTAATTGAAAATTGATAATTGTTTTTGGATTAAAGGGATTAGGGTAGTTCTGCTGTAAATAAAAGTCATTTGGAATTATTTCGTCAATCTTTGTAACAGAAGAAAATTCGGTTTTTGGTCGTCTGAAAATTCCTGACATTGTTCCTGCATATACATAATTCTTAAAAGAAGTTACTGTATAACAAGAAAGCTGGGTTAATCCCTGGTTTGCGGGAATCCATGTACTGCCTCCGGATGGTAAATAGTAAATACCACCGCTGTTATATAGTGCAGCAAATATTTTTTCGGATTCGCAGAAAATGGCTCTGACCGCTTTGCCCCCCGGTAATCCTGAATTCAAATGAACCCAGTTTAAGCCGTCGTTTATTGTTTTGTAAACCCCTTGTGCTGAAGAACCTGCATATACTGTATTATTAAAATAAGTCAGGTTGTAAATATAGCTTACAATACCGTTCGTAATATTATTCCATTCTGCTCCTCCGTTTGAGGTAATAAAGACTCCATTTACAGAAGTTGCAATTATTTTGTTATTATAAGCAGTTACCGCATAAATAATATTTCCTACTGATGAAGTACTTATTTTTGTCCAGTTGTTACCGTTGTTAGTTGTTGCAAAAACACCGGTATTTGTACCTGCGTAAACCATTCCTGCATTAGAACACATGGAATGTATTTCATAGCTGGTTAGTCCGTCATTAACGGTAGTCCAGTTGATTCCATTATCAAAAGAACGATACACACCGCCGGCTTCCGAGCCAGCAAAAATATTATTGCCGCAGCACGTTAAAGAAATTATTCTCAGGCTAGTCATGCCATTAGTAGAGTAATTCCAGTTTGTACCATTTGTAGTGTAGTAAACTCCAGCACCGTAAGTACCCGCAAAAAGAGTGGAATCTGATATAACAAATGGTAATACATAACCTGAGTAATTGCCGCAATACTGCCATTGAGCGTTTAATGACTGGTAAGATAATATTATTATTGAACAGACTATCAATATTTGTTTAAAATTATTCATAACATATTTTTTAATAATTTTTCAAGAATTTTTTTACGGAAACTTGATCAAAATAAATTTATAAAAAGTAAAAATGTTTTATTTAATTATTATCATTCTTTTTGCTGCTTTAAATGTACCGGCTGTTAAAGTATAGAAATAAATTCCGCTGGGATAACCCGAAGCATTCCATTCAACCTCATAGCTTCCGGCATTATGTTTCTGATTAACAAGCACTGTTATTTCTCTTCCCATTACATCATATATGATCAATTTCACGTTTGACATTTCACTTTTCACGTTTGAAGCAATATCAAATTTTATCTTTGTTGTTGGATTAAATGGATTGGGATAATTTTGGTACAATATAAATTCCTTCGGTATAACATTGACCTGCTTATTTACACCTATTGCAACTAAGTTATATACATACTGAGCACTAATCCAAAAAGGATTATATCCTATTGGCTGGTTTTTGCCGGTCTCATAGAAAAAATACATGCTGTCTGGTGTTATATAAGGAAATACATCTTCAGTACTTGAGTTGATAACCGGACCCAAATTAACCGGAGTGCTCCATGTGTCATCAGGATTTCTTTTGCTGATATATATATCATGCCGACCGTATCCGCCCGGTCTTTTAGAAGCGAATATTATAAATCTTTCATATGAATCTATGAAAGGAGTTGTTTCACCTGAATCTGAATTAATAATGTTACCTAAATTTTCCGGAATTTGAAATTGTCCATTAATATAATTCGACCTGTAAAGGTCAGATAATAAAGGATGATTGGTATCCACCATACCAAAATATATGTTTCCGTTTCTGGCAAAAGAAAAATCCATTCCCGAACGGTAACCTGCAGGAATAGGTATGATTACAGCTTCTGGTTCAGTCCAACCCGAACCTGCCCGAACAACCCTGAAAACAAATCTTCCTTGTCCACATGAAACAAAAAATAAAGTATCTCCGGTAATGGAATAATGCGGATTGTTTTCAAAGAAGTTTAAATTTCCAAATGGTGCATTCTGCATTGGTGTCCAGTTTCCATTTATGTACTTTATAAATACAAGTTCTCCCTGTTCAGTGGAGTGGTTATATCTGCACCAGAACATTTCTTTGAGATCCGGTGCGAAAATCGGGGTACCATGCCACATCCAGTTATTAGTGGCAAGCAGGGAATCAGGCGGAAACCTCAGGGGTGTTAATCCGGGGCGGGGTCGACCAAGGTACTTCCAGGATGTATCAGTTTTTACATTATTGCTGTTATTAATATCCTGTGTGTATAGTGTTCCTGTTAATATTGCAAGTGCAAGAAATAAGTTTAATGGAGAGAGAAATTTTATTAATTTCTTCATGTTTGTGATATTAAAATTTACTGTTTACAAGTAACAGGTTATTTGTTTATTATTTTATCAGTACCATTTTTTTTGTTACATTATATTCTTTAGTTTGAAGCTTGTAGAAATATATGCCGCTTGGATAATTCTCAGCATTCCAATCTACTTCGTATGTACCGGGAGAAAGTTTTTGATTCACAAGTGTAGCAGCTTCTTTACCAAGCAGATCAAACACAACTAACTTCACTTTATCTCCCATACCTTCCTTTATGGAGGATTCCGGTATTGAGAACTTTATCTTTGTAACCGGATTAAAAGGATTAGGATAGTTTTGATTGAGTTCGTATTTATTTGGTACATTAATTGAAAGTACCTGAACAGGCAGGGCAACATTTGTGAGACCAACTGACGCATCACCTCTTCCATTGCCGCCTGTATATTGTGCCTGCAGCAAAAACTGTGCTGTAAGCAAAACAACGGTAAAAAATACTGAATTTTTCATCTTACATATTTATTAAAATTATTATCAAATTTATTTGTATAAAATGTTTTATATTCAAATTTCACAATCAATTTTATTTCATGGAGCAGTTCTGCCGCCGCGTCCGCCATCAGAGTTATATCGGTTAGCATCAGTGCCCGCCGCACCGCTGCGTTCGGAAACGCGTAAGTACCATGCATGATAGAACCAGTATCCGCCCCTGAAACCTGCTCCTAAAGAAGATATTCCCGGCCAGTTTGCAACATCTGCATTGCCGCTTGTATTTAACTCACCGTTGCCATGCATACCGGTAAATAATCTTCCTGCAGGATTTCCAACGGTTACAAAATGTTCAAGTAAATTTCCGCTCATTTCCATTATACCGTAATAAGTTGCCCCTGCTGTTACCCTGCTTGTATTACCGGTGTTGCCTGCAAAAATACCAACCCGCATGGGCCCGTTTATACTACCATTAAGCGGAGTCGTCCAGCTGTAAGCGGCATTACCGGCAGTGCTGCTGTAATTGGTTAAAATATTTTCGTTGTTTGCTCCATTATTATTTATTGTATATGGATTGTAAGCAAGTTCCGTTGTACCCCATGCATATTCATCAGGAACAGGCGGTAAAATACCTCTGCAAGCTTTTTCAAATTCCAATTCTGTTAACGGTCGTAAACCGCACCAGTCAAAATATGCAGTCAAATCCGCCCAATTCAAATAACTGCATGCAACATAAGGAAAAGTTGTGCTGTAAACTCCTATTGATAATGAGATACCATATCTGTTTGATGAACCAAAATTAGAGTAGTGATTAGTTGCCTGGACTGCATTAATACAATTTAAGAAGTCCACAAATCCCTGCTGGCTTATTTCATACTTCATACAGTAGAATGCTTTATATCCTTTGGGAAAAGCTGCTGGAACAGGTCCCAGTTGGTCGCCGCCGTAAGTTGAAGAAGAGTAATACAAATTATTTGGTGTTGTTCCAACTGAAATTTCATTTTCACTAGTAACCGGGTAAGGTTCAGTAACGGAAGGGTATTTATAAAAAGCACTGTTTTCTGTTCCGCCGCTTCCTGCTGAAAAGCTTCCCTGGGGAACAAGTACATGCTCAATGGCAAATACCCGGATATCAATTGTTGCATTGTCATCTAAATTGTTAGACCCGTAATTCCACCGGAGCTGAACTCCTGTTTTGGAAAATGTACCTGTGCCGTCTGCGTCGCGGTAAATAAATACACCCATACCCGGATTTGTAGTTGCATTAAACGGCAGGTCAGGGTCAAGCAATCCCGGTGATATTGTGCTGCCAGGAGGATTTATATTCCCGGTATTATTCAGCCATGCATGATGCCATTGCCCCCCGGTTGTACGGTATTTTACAAAGACCCATGCAGCGTCCCGGTTATTCGGTCCGGAAGAAGTACGCCATGAGTTTTCCCAGCTTATATCAAATTTTACCATGATATAGTGCTCTGCAGTATTTTGACCTGTAAGACTGATATTGGAGAGAGATATATTGTTTGCATAAGAACTGTGATTAACTAACATAAACAAACAAATTAAAAGAACAGTTATTATAAGTTTCTTCATTGCTCGTATATTAAAGTTATAAAGCTTTATATTTTTATTTTACATTTCGTTCAATTTCCAGGAATTATTATTCAATATGATTTACATTTAATCAACTTTACTTTAAAAGGATCATTTTTTTGGTACTTTTAAAATTATCCGTTTCCATTGTATAAAAATAAATCCCGCTTGGGTACTCTGATGCAATCCATTCAACCTCATAGGTTCCGGCATTATGTTTCTGATTAACAAGCACTGCTGTTTCCTTTCCCATTACATCATATATAACCAGCTTGACATAATTGCTCATTGGTAATTGATAATTGATAATTGTTTTTGGATTAAACGGGTTAGGATAGTTTTGATACAATTTATAATTACCGGGAACAGTACTATTAATATTTTCAACTTTATTTGGTAACGGCCGCCGCCAAACAGGATTTATTGCAGTTATATTTACTGGCGAATAAGTTATTCTTTGCGTATTTGCACCGCTTGTATCCATAGTATAGATTTCCCATTTACCCGCTTCGTGAATGTCTGAGCCATATGCAAACATAGTGCCGTCGGGAGACCATTGTACACAAAATTCATAAGCACCGTTACTGGTTAATTGCCTCACATCCGTTCCATCGGATTTCATCTTATATATTTCCCAGTCGGTCATGCTGCTTCCGGTACCTGCACTGAATACTATTTCGGAACCGTCAGGGGAATATACTGGAAATCTCTCGTCAGCAGCAGTATTTGTTAATCTTTGTTCGTTAGTTCCGTTTGTATCGCAGGTAAATATATCATACCTGTTGTTAATTCTTTTAGAAGTGTAGATAAATTTCATACCGTTCCTGGACCACTTTGCCATAAATCCTTCAATACCGGTATAATGCTGGTTGCTTCCATCTGAATTCATTATCCAAAGTTCATCTCTCATGTTCTGATTAGGATATTTTCTTGTAAAAGAAATCCTGCTCATATCGGGTGACCAAACAGGATCAGTATCCCATACATTATTAACAAATGTTAACCTGGTTAATCCTGTGCCGTCATAATTAAAAGTAAATATTGACCATGTTGTGTTTCCACTTCCTATGTATCCTACAGCAGCGTACTTCATTGTATCGGGTGACCAATCCTGATGATTTAAACTAACCGGACCATCAATTATTTTTCTGTTATTTGTACCGTCAGCGTTGATACAATATATTTGCTTAATACCTGAAACTAACGGCTGATAACAATACGATATTACATTATTATTACTTTGAGAATAAACTTCAGGGATAAGAGATATGAAAATAAAAAAAGCAGCAGTAAAACATTTTGAGATGAAAATCGTTGTACGCATTTCTTCCCTTTCTTACACCCGATACTATTTTTGCAGTATCTTTTTTAACAGGTATAATCTTTTCAGGTATAACAGTTTAATACACCTGTGTTTTTGGTTTGGTTAAAATTAATCAGTTTAAATTAATTGAGTCAAATTAAAAATCGAACAGAATATAGTTTCCCGGTAAAGAGATTTGTTAGAGAAAGTAGTGTATTTACGAAATTTACAGCTATATCAATAAATAACCATAGTATCTCAGCTATTTTTCTAAAGATTAAAAATTTTATACTGCGAAGCTGCTGAAAAACCTAAAGGTCCGAAGGTCTAAGTGACTCCCTTAAACCTCCGGACCTTCTGATAAAAAATAATCCACTCTTATTTTACCAATATCGTAGAGCGGGATTGATTAAATAATTCACTCGAATTATTTAATCAATCCGGCAAAGCAGGAGATTTCAAAAGTAGTTCATGCGAACTACTTTATCAAAATCATTCTTTTTGTTTCTTTAAAACTTTCTGTTTGCAATCTATAGAAATACACACCGCTTGGAAATTCAGAAGCATTCCATTCAACTTCATATGTGCCTGATTTTAATTGTTCATTCACAAGAGTTACAATTTCTTTTCCCATCACATCGTATATAATAAGCTTTACAAAATTGCTCATTGGTAATTGATAATTGATAATTGTTTTCGGGTTGAATGGATTTGGATAATTTTGTGATAATGAAAATGAAGATGGTATTTCATTTGAAATATTCTGTTTACCGGTAAGACATACTGATGTTAAATTTCCGCCTGAACTTATAATTGGTGCAGGAGAGGTAACATTTGAATTCTGAGCTGTAACTGTTGGTGTTATCGAACGAAAAGCGTTTGTTGTTCCCAATACAGCGGTACGAGAAGTTGAATTAACGCAGGTATTACCAAAGGCATCAAGCTTGACGAAATATACATCATTACTTTCTCCGAAAGACAAAGTTTCGCCGGCAACAGCATACCCGCCGTCTGTTGTCTGGACGATTGTCCAGCCATATTCAGCACTATTTCCTCCGGTAGTTTTGCTCCATTGAACTGTCCCATTGGAATCAAGTTTTACAAGGTAGACATCATATAATCCCGTACCCAAAGAATCGGTTAAGCCGGATACTGCATACCCGCCGTCTGTTGTTTGTATGATGCATGCTCCCTGGTCATTATAAGCACCACCGATAGTTCTGCTCCATTGCACTGTTCCGTTGGAATCAAGTTTTACAATACACATATCGGCGTCCGTAGTACTAATACCATATTTATATCCGGTCATTGCATAGCCATTATCCGCAGTACGGATTAAAGATATACAATAGCCAATTCCGTCCATAATTTTGCTCCACTGAAGTGTTCCATCGGAATTTAGTTTAACTATGCAAAATTGTTTCAGGTAAGAACCTGCTACTGCATAACCGCCATCGGATGATTGAACTATGCTATAGGCAAGGTCATTTCCTGTTGAACCGATTGAACTGCTCCACTGCAAAGAGCCGCCTGAATCAAGCTTAACAACATACATATCATAATATCCCGGTGGTGAACCAAAAGATAGCGTAAAACCTGTCACGGCATACCCGCCGTCTGTTGTTTGTGTTATGGACAACGCAGTCTCAAGATATGCTCCGCCAATGGTTCTGCTCCATTGAACAGCACCGTTTACATCAAGCTTTACAATAAAGAAATCGTAATTTCCTGCTCCATATGATAATGTTGTACCTGCCACTGCATAACCGTTATCTGTAGTCCGGATAATGGAATTTCCCCCGTCATTTTTTATACCTCCAATAGTTTTTGTCCATTGAACAGCACCGTTTGCATCAAACTTTATAAGATATATATCATTAAATCCCGAACCGAATGAACTTGTAATACCGGACGTAACATATCCGCCATCCGCTGAAAGGGTTATTGACCATGCAACATCTGAATTTGTTCCTCCTATTATAGATTGAAATTGAGATTGGGGCTTAACGGTACCTGTAAAAATTAATATGGGAATGATGTTATAAAGCAAATTTATGCTTTTACAAGAAAAGAATTTGTATTTTTTCAGATTCATAAAATTTCCTTATTCTATTTATTCCGCATTCCGTATAAAAGCATAAATTTTAAGTTTAAATAGTTACTTACATAGTAATACTCAATGTAATAATCTCCGTGTGCTTATAGTTCCGGATAAATTATTGATGTATCATATGTTAAAAATTACATTAGAAGCCATTTTTTAGCTTATAAAAAAAATTCCTGTTTGAGATTGAATTCAAGCAGGAATTTATAATTAAAATAAAATCAATCTTATTTTATCAGCATCATTTTTCTTGATTCTGTAAAACCGTCAGCTTCTAATTTATAAAAATAAATACCGCTGGATAAATTACTCCCATCAAAATCAGCTTTATAAGTACCGGCATTTAATTTTTCATTTACTAATACAGATATTTCTCTTCCCATAATATCAAATACAGTCAGCTTAACATAAGAATTATATGGAATGCTGAATTCTATTTGTGTAGATGGGTTGAAGGGATTGGGATAATTCTGTTGAAGCGAAAAAGAATTTGGAATTTCAGAACTTAGATTTTGAATTCCAATAGGATGTACAGTTCTGAAAACACTGCTGCCATTGGTTCCGCAATAAAGGTAATTATTGTTATCGAATACAAGAGCATTAATTGAAGTATTGGTTAAACCTGTATTAATTTGGTTCCAATTGCTCCCATTATCAATTGATTGATAAACACCATTTTCACCAGTACCAACAAATATATTGCCATTACTGCTGAATATTATAACATTAACATTAGAATAAGTAAACGTTGACTGAGTCCATGTATTACCATTATCAGTTGAAATTAAAATACCTCCGGTGTCAAGCCCCGCATACACTACATTATTTGAGTCACTAGCTAAAACTTTCACTTTGCTAGAACTTAATGGGCTAGCATAAACTTGATTAAAACCAAAACCATTGTCAGTAGAACGAAAGATTTTACCACCGCCCGTACCGGCAAAAATTGAAGTTGTTGGATTAACTGAAAGTAGTGAATACACATTATTATTTGATAAAGTAATTTGTGTCCAGTTCCCGCCATTATCTATCGAACGTAAAATTCCATCTCCTAATGTTCCGGCAAAAACATAATCAAGATAGTTGACAGCCAAAGAATTGACTTCTGAATTAATATATGTATATTCTGTAGGAAGCATATCAAAATGATTACCTTCATCAGTCGATTTGCATATATATATTTCATTAAATATCGGTTTAATACTACCACCGTAAATAGAACCGAAAGAATTGTTTGCAAATGAATTATTTGGTAATCCTAAATCAATTAAGTAACCCCAATTCGAATCACTCCAATTTAATCCACCGTTTGTAGTACGGAAGATACCTGACCAATCAGTACCAGCACAAATGTAACTATTAGGACTTGTTTTTATTAAACTTTTTACATTTTGACCTGAAATACCTATTCCTATTATTTCGAAATTCATATCCTGATTTATGGATCTGTATAATGCATGGCTGGTTCCTGCATAAACGCGGCTATCAGCATTGTTAAATGCTATGGAATTTACATGATAACCCGGAAAATTATATGAATCGCTCCATGTACCTCCGCCGTCAGTAGATTTTTTAACTTGAGCAACGATACCAAAATATGACAATGATACCCCCGCAAATATAGTACCATTAGAATTAATGGTAAGAGCAGTTACCCATGTATCGGTTAATGTCATAATTGTCCATATACCTCCATTATTAGTTGAGCGATATACAGCACCACTTTGAAGATCATTTCCCGTTCCTATAAAAATATATCCGCTAACAGGATTGACAGCAATTGAATTAACATAAAGATTCGTCAAACCGGTATTGACCTGTGTCCAATTTTCTCCATTATTAGTTGACCTGAATACACCACCAACATGGGTTGCTGCAAACAAAACTCCACTGGAATTTACAGCAATTGAGCGGATATAGCGGAATGTTAAACCATTATTAACCTGAATAAAAGTTAAGCCGTTATCGGTAGAACGCAATATACCTGTTGAATCTGTTCCTATAAAAATATGCCCATTGGTATTTATTGACATTGTTCGTATAACGTTACAGGATATTGAAGTATAATTCCAGTTTGATCCGTCATTTGTTGAACGCAGTATTCTACTGCCGTTGTTGTCAAAAACTCCTGCGAAAATGTGACCACTGGAATTTACAGCTAATGACTGCACATTTAAATTAATAATACCGGTACTCAATAAAAAAAAATTGTTTCCAAAATCAGTTGATTTATATATTCCGGAACCTTGAGTTCCAACATATATATGCCCGCTTGAATTAATCAATACACATGGTACTTCACCACCGTATGGACCTAAAGATTGTACCCAACTTACTTGTGAAAATATCGGTTGTGATAGAATCAGAATAAATAAAGAGAATAGAAACAAATTTTTCATTTTATTAAAATTTGAAATTTTTCCTTGAAAGGTAAATTATTTAAGCAAAATCTTATTAGTTATTTTAAAAACTTTCTGTTCACAAACTATAAAAGAACAATCTTCCCTGGATATACTGCTGCAAATTTTAAAACGTACTGAATCGAAAGCAGTATGGCTTAGTGGTTTCGATGCAGAACAGTAATGTAAATCTGGATGCATTAATATAAGATTTGGGGATTGTTTAAACAATACTATAATATCAAAAATATCTAATGGGCACTTCTAAAAACTCCATTTAAAGGGTAGAAAAGACATTTAAAGGGTAGCATAGACAGTAATTTCGCCTTACACAAAAATGAAGAAACTACACATTTCAGTCCTGAGCGGAGTCGAAGTACAATAATAAAGATGATACAGAGAATCTTTGGTAGCTGATAATACAGAGTTTATATTCACCAAAATATTTCGAATCATTGTAACTATTGTCCTTCAACTCCGCTCAGGACTGCATTTACTGAAAGTGCGTAAGGTGTAATTACTGTCTGTGATTATAGTACAAAAATCAAACTTCTTATAAACGATTGAACTTAAAATTATAGTTTTTAGAAGTACCCATAAGAAATAAAGATGGTATCTTAATCACTCTTAAATTGACATCTATTCAAGGAGAGAGATTGTAATTTTTCACTTTATTATTGTAGAAAGATGTACAGCCCCTCATGAACTTTCTACCGTAAATAGATATTTTTATTGTAGAAATATCTGTTTAACTTCCGCAATAAGCGGGCTTTTGACCCTCTGTGAAGCTTATAATCATACATTTATGAAAATAAAAAACGGGCTGGTCTTATTTTTTATATTAACTTTACCAATTGTTATTACAGGGTGTTCTGACTGCGAAGACCTGGGTAATGAATCTATAGACAGAAATTTCAAGAACGAATCCGCTTTCAAATCTGCAAAGCAGGAAAATCCGCAAAATATTAATCTGTATGTCGATATCTCAGCCTCAATTCAGAATTATCTTGACCCTTCGGCAGGAACCTCCGGCGGAAAGCTGTATGAGAATTTCATCAGGAGCTTATTTGGTGCAAAACAGAATGCTACCATTAACCTGTGGGGATTTGGTGACAGCTTAATATATCTCGGGGACCAGAACAATGCCGTTGCATCATTGCTTGACAGAAAAACTTACAGTAAAAGCTCTTCAAGGATAAACCTTGCTTTCGATAAGATTGCTGCTGATACAACCAATTCACTCAATGTAGTATTAAGCGACGCAATTTATGAAGAGAACAAAGGTGTAGGAAATGCCTTCGGATTTCTTATAGGACCTTACTTTAAAAAAGAGCTTGATAAAAATAATATGTTTGCTTTAATAGCAGGCAGGTATTCATATTACAGCACGGTTTTGAAAAAAGTATTCCAGACTCCTTTATACCTTTTTGTATTCGGCAATCAGTCTTATCACAGTTATGTGAATAATAACCTTGTACCGCTTGGAGAAAATGCTTTTGTGCTTTCTCCAAACTATGATACAAGGGCAAGCATCAATATATCTCCCAATGCGGATATAATAATCAGCAGTGATAATTACAAAGGTGTTGAAGTGAATGATTACTCAATGCCCGTACAGTTTGATGTAAAGCTTGAACGGGGTTTGCCTAACGGGAAAATGCTGGAGAATGCAGAGAATGAAAAATATAAAATGAATGTTTACTTTACCAATTTCAGGTGCCTGAATGATATGCAGACAATGGATGAATGGAGAGAAGTAACCGACCTGAAAACAGACCTTGCAACGCGGTATTCGCAGGACAGCTCAAGACAAATATTGAATTTTAAATTCTCACGTTCATTTCCACAGGCAGAGTTTGCTTCAGTTTATAAATTTGTTATATCAAAAGAGCTCCCTTCGTGGATACTGGAAAAATATTCATCCGGTACACCCGAGGAAATGGAGAAAACGTACAGGTTCCAGGATTTCTTTACAACACTGCAGAATCATTTGAAAGAAAAACCTGTACCGCTGTTCACTTACTATATAATAGTGAAGTAAGGGTTTATAAGGTTTGTAAAGTTTATAAGGTTTGTAAAGTTTATAAGGTTTGTAAAGTTTATAAGGTTTGTAAAGTTTATAAGGTTTGTAAAGTTTATAAGGTTTGTAAAGTTTGTAAAGTTTATAAGGTTTGTAAAGTTTGTAAAGTTTATAAAGTTTATAAGGTTTGTAAGGTTTGTAAGGTTTGTAAGGTTTGTAAAGATGAATCCCGAAGGGATGACATTATAGTAGAATGATTCATCCCCCATGGAAAGAATCCCGAAGGGATGACATTATAACCTCTTTCCCAAATAGAAATTTGGGAAAGAGTGATATAGAATAATTTTATCATTATACAATATTATAAAAATAATTTATGAGATTTTTAGAGATACTGCTTAACTGGTGGGCGTCACGCCCATCAAATATATTGATACCCGGGACGGTTCCCGGCTCAATGGAATCCGTTTCGGTTCTTCCAAGAGAGTGGATGGAGCTTAGCTGGATTATGGTTATCGGTTATACTATTATACCTGTTATTATTTCCATATTTTTATGTTACATATTAACAAGAGCGCAGGGGAAACGCTTTTTGTTCAGGTGGTGGATATTTATGTTCCTTACTGCATTGGTAAATGCTATAATTATTTACACATTTTTATCTTCCACTACCTTTGCATCAGGTACGGCAGAAACAATGCTTTACTGGAAAATACCGACATTTATGGTGCTAAACCGGGCATTTGTGGGCTTTTGTCAAACAATTTTATATTATTTTTTGTTAAGCATATTGATAGTAAAAGTATTTGGGGGAATATTCAACTTTCCGAAGTTCAGGTTAAACCTGGCTTATCCATTTCCAAATTTATTTAGAGCTTAGGAGTATTATTTAAAATTTTTTTTAGATATCAGGAGTATTAGATAATTCTATGGCAAAATATTATGTAATGGCAATAGGCGGAAGCGGAGCATTGGCGGGTGAATCGCTTGTGCAGCTCTGTGCTGCCGGTTTTATGGGTAATGACGAAATCGATTTTATTATTGTTGACCCTGACCAGACGAATGAGAATGTTCAAAGGCTGCAGCAAACTATACTTAATTACAGGAAAGTCCGCTCTTCAATGAACCAGAAGCACTCAGTCCTGTTTACACCTGAAATTAAATACGAACCGGGTAATTTCTGGAATCCTAATGCAGGCGAAGAGAGCAATCTTGAAAATGGTATTTCGTACGTTCATCTCAACAGGGAAGATAATATTAAATACCGCTTGTTAACCAATCTTCTTTTTTCTGAAGAAAAAAGGAAAGAGAAATTGGATAAAGGTTACAAAGGCAACCCGATGATAGGAACGATATTCATGAAGGATATCGAAGAAGCGGAATTCTTCAAAGAGATGGCGGCTGAAGAAAATTTGAACCTGTTTGTGTTCGGTTCATTATTCGGCGGCACAGGTGCTTCGGGTATTCCTGTGATGGGAAAATCATTAAAGGATATGCGCCAGGAAAGAGGAAAAGGCTCGTATATCGGTGCATGCATAACATTACCGTACTTCAGTATTAAACAGCCGAAGGATACTCAGGAGAACGAGTTTAAAAAATATAATGTAAATTTACTGCCGGATTCACATAACTTTTTACCTGCAGTAAAATTTGCTATCCCTTATTACATTAATAAAGCAAAGAACAAAGAGAACGGTTACGATGCAATATATTTTGTCGGATGCCCTGATTCATTTGAAATGTCACAGCGTGATTTTGCAATAGGGGGCAGGGAACAGAAGAACAAGAGCCATTATGTCAACTTGTTTGCCGCAAGTGCATTCCTTGATTACGCCGCAAAAAGAAGTGATAATACAGGTGCAAAAGATACACAGTTCTTTGCGACATCTGTTAACCGTGAAGGTAATTGCCTTACTTTGAATAACCTTCCGAACGTATTAAATGAAGATAATGAAAGAAAGCTGGAAGTATTTTATGTGCTGGCAATTTATTACCTGAAATATTTCCTGAGCACAGGAAGGAATGAGCCTTCTGCCATGACATGGTTCTACCATGATAAAAAAGGCCTCGGCTTTAAGAATGATTTTTTCAATACCAGGTTTATTGAAGATTTCAGAAGCTACCTTGACAAATATCTGATATGGCTCGGACAATTACAGACAAACAGCATCGGGCTTGAGATGTTCAATACCAAATATTATAACGGTGATGCCGATGCAATAAACCTGGAATATTACGAAGATGAATTGATAGGCAGATATTATTTAAACCGTCCGAATCCCAAGAAGGGCTTTTTGGCTGCACCGGTAAGGATGGAGACAATTAACACATATATGAACGACGCCGTTGACCATATTGAAAAGACAGATTATTACCAGAAATTCCTTGATACACTGCATTTAGGTTCAGAACACTTTATCAATAAACATTATTTAAAAAAGTAGTAAGCTATGCCGAATAAAACCCTATTATTTGAGTTTGACCCTACAGGAACTGAGGGCATAAATATTTCATATCCTAACGAATGGAATAATATTAATAATAATGTATCTGTCCTCACAAATATTAAGTTTAGTGATGATATAGATAAAAAAAACAAGCTTGATGTGAAATCGATCCCGTCACCATTTGCCAGGATGATACTGTTCAGGAATGCATTTGAAGACGAGCATTTCCCGGTTGAGATGAAAAAGGATATACTGGAAGATATACTTGATGCTATGGAGTTTATTTTTCTATACAAGACAACGTACTTTGAGTATAAGCTAAAGTTTGCAAAGATAAACTTATCCGAATATAAGTCTTTATCATTAAACCAGGTTCACAAGAAATATTTAAAGACACTAAACGACCTTGCTGAGACATATTACAGGGATGAAGATGATGAAGAAAGCAAGAAGTACAATACAATGGATGTTTTTTTCATTGATATGGGAAATGATAATTACGATACAATAATAGCAGGTACATCTCCGTTTACGGCATTTTTCACACCTGAGAAAATAAACATTAATATTCCCGGCTTCTTTGAATTTGAAAGGGACAGGTTCGGAATATTAAGAAGGAAAAGGAAATCATTTTCGGAGCGGAATATTTATTTCCTGAAATATTTGCAGGGATTTTATAAGAACCTTCCCGCATCAGCCAAGCATTTCAAAAAAGAAATAGAGTACTTATTCAGAACATCTGCCGATATAAACCTTGATAAGGTTAGGATACCTGCAATAACAAATGAGCTGAAGGACAGTGAAGCAGGCGATACAAAGAAGATAGAAATAATACCCGGTTTATTTTACGACATATTTGATGAGCCGCTTGTTATAAACAGCTTTTATAAGCTCCGTCCCTCTTTAAGACCCGGAAGTACGGTTGAAGAACGTGACCTCCCGCTTGTGCTTGTAAGCAATAACACAAGCTATGAATATTATGAAGGTGTAAGGTTCCCCGATAACTGGGACATGGTTCTCCATAATGCAGTGGCAAATGATATTGAAAGGAAATACCTGCCGGGTTCAATAAAGAAATACCCGTGGATGGCACCGGTATTTGATTTCTTCGAAGAAAAATTAATTAAGCTTCCGCATCCGCTTGATACTATTAATATGTTCGACGGGCAGAATGAGGACAGGAATAATTTTCAGTACATGATACCTTTAACTGAAAGATACTTTAAGTATTTTAAGCCGGAGGATATTGAAAATTATATGAGCTACAGGATAATAAGCTGTTCGGATAAAAACATAAATTCTGACCAGGTAGAGTTCCTGCTGAGAATTCCGGTAGATGGAATTGACGGCAACCCTGACTTTATAACCGTGAAAAAGATATACAGCGGTGAAATGATAAATTATTACAGCTTTGAGCAGGATACAAAGACGAGAGTTGTAACAAAGAAAGGTTTGTATTCAGCGTTGTGGCCTGCTATTATGAACAGCCCCGAGAATCCGCAAATTGAAAATTATTACATTATTCAATATGAAGATTTGAATCCACTGGACTCAATGTGGAAAGGAACAAGATTTTTCAATTACAGCAGGTCAGGCAATAAAGAACAGCTGCAGGAGATTAAAAATACAAAGAACCACATGTCAGATATCCTAATTACCAACAGGAATGCATCGACAAGAATATATTCAATAAAGTATGCACCGGAGCTGATTCAGATGATACGCCCCACAGGTGAAAAGGGTTTCTTCCTGCCCAGGTTTGACAAGAGCTATACAAACATACAGGCAAGTACAAAGGAAATGCTTGTCGGCATAGATTTTGGTACTTCAAATACCGTTATTGCATTTAAGAGAGAAGAAAACGATATTAATCTTCTTCCCATTGATGAAAAGAACTTCAAGAAATTCTACGGCAACAGGCTGGAAGAATCGGGTGAAAAAGAATTTGAGAGAACAATCAATATGTTCTTTGTGCCGATGAAATACGGTATAGAAGTTGACGGCAAAGGATTTGAGGGAAAACCGTTTTCAACAGAAGTATGCTATCTTGATTCGAGAGAAGCACTGACCATACCTATACTTCACAGCAATATTACTTTTAAACGTGAGATACCAAGCGACATAAACAACGAGATAAAAACAAACCTCAAGTGGTCTGCAAATGACCTCAGGAATAAGGAATTAATCAGGTTGTTTTTCAATGAGCTGAAAGCCATAGTAGAGAAGCAATCGGTTGAAAAAGGTATTCCCGTAAACAAAATTCAATACAGGTATTCTTTCCCATTATCATTTGATGAGGACCAGAAGCAGAACCTGACAGCAATCTTCAAAAGCTTTAATGAGTTTGGAAGCCCGATAGATGAGAGCCAGTGTGCAGCAAAATATTTTACATATTCGGAAGGAAAAGGATTCAGCATAAGCAATCCGACTCCAGCGATTACAATTGATGTAGGCGGCGGTACATCCGACATTGTTGGCTATATGCGGAATGACACAATGTTCAAAAGCTCGGTTATTTACGGCGGGCAGGATATTTTTAACGATATTATTAAAAATAATACAATTAATAACCCGTTTGTAGTCAGCTTAAGAAATTACCTGCTTAACCTGGCACAGAAAGATAATGAGCTGAACTTCGTTTATGATAAGAGAATATTCGATAAATACAGAGACAGCCACAGCTTATTCTCTTACATAGTATCGAAGGAAGAATTTAAGAAAGCATATCTTGATATTCACAACACCGAATTTTATAAATATTTCCGGTTAACAGTATTGTATTTCTATTCTGCATTGATATATTATGCTGCATTGAATATAAAGCGTTATTTCAATGAAAAAGGCGAAAACATTGATGAAATTTCCGAAATAAGAATCGGCATAGGTGGGAACGGCTCAAAGCTGCTTGAGTGGATTTGCAGGGGAGAGAACTGGGATGTTTATGCAAAAAGAAATCCCCTTTATATGAATTTCTTTAAAACAATATTCGCAAATGCTCTTGAGCTAAGCGACACAAGCAAAGAGAAATTAATTCTCACCCTTATACAAAGCTCAAGACCCAAAGAAGAGGTTGTAAGAGGATTACTGATACAGGATAAAGATGCAGAAAAGATAAGCAGTAAAGCATTAAATTCACTGTTCACAGGTGAAAACCTCGTGACGGAAGATTCAAAAATAAATATTTTTGATGATTACGAAGTAATAACGAGAAGCAATTATTCAAGGATAAGATTTGAAAATTTTGAGGGAAGTGAAATATATAAATTCAACAGCATATTTATCAATAATTTCTCACGCTTCGATAAGGAAATGAGCAGTGATTTTAATAAAATATATATTAATAAATTTATTAATATATTGAATGACATAAATAAAGACAGGTTGATTTCTGAAGTAAACCTGATTATAAGCAGTTACTTTGCCGCAAAAGATGAATTTATCCAGAACTATAATAATTCGTATTTCATGACAGAAGTAAAAGGATGCCTGGAAGTAATTAAAAAACGGCTGGAAGATGATGATTATTTAGGGAATAAGATATAATTATCAACTTAAATTTTTTTAAAACATGAGTAAGAAACTTTTATACCTAATTTTAATTTTATTATCTTCAATAAATTTTTTGTATTCTCAAACCGGGGATACATTGAAAAAAGACTCACCGGATACAATACGTGTAAGCATGAATGAGAAGATTAACATGCTTCAATTATCCCTTGACTCTTTATCGGTAATTCAGAATTCATATTTTAGCAGGGTTGCTTCACTTGAGGAAACAATAGCCGGTTACAATAGGAAGATGATGATTGCCTACGGGCTTGCAGGGCTTGGCATTTTGCTTGCGTTAATATCTTTTTCGTATACACGTTCAAAGGTTAGGGCATTAAAAGACAGGATATATGCTGCTTCTCACAGGCGTGACCTTGAAGATTTCGAAAAGAAATATTATGAAAGTAAAAAAAGGCTTAATGAATGCATCGAGGACCTGAGCGAAAGATATAATATACTTTATACCGAATTTCATAAAACAAAAGAAGTTCTTGTTAACGAAATTACTGCACTTAGCTTGAAAGTAGATGCTTCTTCATCATTGACGCAAAGCATAGAATCGAGTGCAAGAATGCAGGAAGCAGTTATAAGCAAACAGCATGAAACGGAAACATTAGGCAAGCCGAAAACATATCTCGTAGAGTATTTTGTAGATAACGGTGAAATAAAATTTAAAGAAACAAACTCCGGCACACCCTTTTATATGGACCAATATGACGACAGGGCTGAATTGACCGTAAATGAATCGACATATGCTCCTTCAAATTATTCCGAATCAATTCAAAAGTGCTTTAAAGTGAACGGTGAAATGTCCGGTAAATACAGGAATAAAAGACCTGCACTGTGCAGTTTTGACGGGAATTTGAATACATGGAATCTGATTCAAATGGGTGAACTTGATGCTTTATAAATACGAAATTGCAGCTGATTATATTTATTGAAATATTATTTGCACCAATTAAATTTAAGTTAGATACTAATGATATTATTATCTCATCCGTTTGCCTTGCTGTTTTTTGCTTAATATTAGCTTTATATTTTAAACGCCTTTTAAAGACAGGCAATAACCAGCTTGCCGAAAGGTTTGAAAAATCGAACATGGATTTTATTTATTCTATCAATTCTGTTTTAGTTGACCATGCTTCATTTTCAAACAAGCTTCTGAAAAATTACGGTGACTCTCCTTCTGAATATTTGGAAAATATCTCACGTGACTCAAAAACCATTTTTGGTTTTGCCGCACATTATAAGAATGAGTTTATACAAAATCGGAATATATTTTATGAGCTAAATAAATACAGCTATTCATCATATAAATTACTGAAGGATAACTATATTGATGAAATGAGAAAAGCTGTAACTACTTATAAATATTACGACTTGGAAGCATCGTTAATGAAAGAAAAAATTGTATTGTTAATTAAGCTTTCAAATTTTAATTCGGAATCGATAAGTAATTCCAAAAGCATTGACCGTTCGGGTGAGATAAAGCAATTAACAGGGAAGCTGGAATTATTAAAGAACTATCTGGACAAATATTCATATTTGATTGAAACATCATATTCAAATTATGAAACTCTCGGAAACTTAAAAATAGATGACTTGCGGTATGAAGTTCAGTTGATAATACAGCAGCTGTTTGATACATACCATAATTACGGCAATACTATTTATTCACTTCTTAACAGGTATTATTCTCAATTAAACATATCGCTCACTGAATTTTACAGCAGGAGCGATGAATATGTTAAGCAGTTAAGCTATCATAAGCTGGTTTCGGAAATAAGAAAGAAAAAAGATATAGATGATAATGCTCAAATAGTGCTGGTAAATGTAATACAGGATTACAGGGATATCATTGCTTTAAGATCAAATGATTCAAAGGCGGATTTTTACATTTTAAAAATGAGAAATGATATTAATCTTTACCCGGTCAATGTAAAAAGCGGAGATCTTTATATTGCATTTGACCTCGATGTAAGCAAAGGTACAAATAAGGTAGATTCATTGGAACCCGCGGTATGCAGGAAAATAAGCGATAAAGAATATAAAATTATTAATAAAGGAATTATAAGGTTTTTATAATATGACAACAGGACAGATATTGTTATCAGGTTTAATTATTGCAGTAATCGGGATAGGATTATTTACTTACCTGAAATACATCATCAGTAAGCAAAACGAATTATTATTGAGCAGGTATGAAGAAAACAACAGGCAAATGGCGGAATTGTTTTATAAATTGTTCTACGATTTTCAGCATAACTTAAACAAGAATTATGAAATATTCCGGCTTTCTATAATTGAACAAACTGATTTACTGGGAAAAGAAACTAACAATTATTCTGAAACAATACACAGGTTTGCTGCTGTTATAAACGAGCTGTCATCAAAAACAACTGACCTTATTGATGTGAATAAAGGATTCATGCGGGAGCTTAAAGAAGTTTCATTCAAAGAGCTTGCAAGAACTAATGAATCACTTGCATTCACAAGAGATACATTCAAAGATATGGAAACATCCTTTAATAAAAGCTCGGAAGCAACGCTTGAGCTGTTAAAAGGATTACACACTGTTCAGCAGGTATTTTCTCAATCGGAGAAGAACCTGGAAATAATCACTGAGCTGAATAATAACACAGATGAACTTATAAAGCGGTTCAAGGAAGCTGTAGTACAAATGGAGCTTGTTTCACGTTCAATTGCCTCAGCATCCGAGAACAAAGTCCAGCCGATACTTGATGAAATGCGTAACCTGCTTCCGGCAATACGTGAAGATGCTTCCAAAGTATCATCCGAATTGTTTGCAAGATTCAGTGACTCGCTGGATGAGCTTCAGAAAATATCAATTGAGCTTAATAAAATTTCAGCTCAATATAATATGCTCTTAAGCGGCAACAGAAGAGACCCTGTAACAGGGGAGTTTATGTCATAACAAATCATATCCTGCAACAAAACGCTTATTTGAAGACTGCCATTTTAAACAGGAAAATAGCAGCAGGTATAATAATATCTAATCATTCTGTAAATTTCTTTCAATAAAAAAGTAATCTTATATACTCAGTTTTATATAGAACAATTAAAGAGATTTGTATGTTTTTTAAGACTAAGGAACAAGGTCTCATATTTTGTGTGAGTTCTGCTTATTATTTTTTATAAGTCAAAAGAAATAATAAGTTTAAAAGCTCTTTTTATAAAACAGGTAATATTAAGTATTATAACTCCGCGAAAATTATTAAGTAAGATTTGCGGTACAGTTATTCAGGATGTTACAGCGACGCACGATATAACAAATATAGAATATTTCAATATGTCATGTACGTCATTATGCCGCCATATGTGTCAATTAGCTATTTATTCTTCCACACCTGAAGGGTTTATTAATGCAAGATAAATTGATGCCTGCAGATTACTTTTAAGACCGGGCTGTAATTATTCAAAACTTAAAGTATAAACCTGCAATATAATTCTGATTTGGTGATATTGGCACATTCCTTGAGGATACAAACTTGTATTTATTAAATAATTTTCAAATAAAGTGAGGTATTTTTTATGAATAGAGTAAAACGTATGATTATGTATCTGCCCCCCTTAGCGATGCTGTTTATTACAATTAACGTTTTCTCCCAGATTGATGATGAGTCAATTAACAGGGACAGTCTCCGCCTTAGAAACGATACAACTTATATAAGAGATTCCATGAAAATAAATGATTCACTCGATAACCGTGACAGGTATAAACGCGATTCAATTGATTTGAGAGACAAGGATATTGAACGCGACACCCCTGATTTTAAGAAAGATTATAAAGAAGAAAATAAGCTTGACGGAGGAAACTTTTTCGACCGGAAATTGTATGACAGGGTCAATAAAATAAGGTATTTATTTTACATCCCATCGCTGAAAATCAATTTATTTGAAAATAAAATTATGTTTTCAGAACTAATAAGAGGAAATTTTGATTCATTTTTTAATTAACAGCATTTTCTAATAAAGATATATCAAAACTATTTAAGGGGGGTTCATCATGAGCGGAAAGGAGTTATTTGAAGAAGAAAACAGGTATAAGAACGAATATTCTGATGATAATTTCGACATACTGGATAGCATCCAAAATGCACCGGACGAAGATTTTGATGACAGTTCAAGGCTTGACGAGAAAAACGAATACACCGATGATAACGATTTGAATATAGATGAATTAGATGAAGATTTCGATGATGAAGACGATGACGATATGTTTTAAGCTTTTTTAATTCAAAACAGGACTATATTCTTTCTTATCAAAAAGAATATAGTCCTGTTTTTTTATATAATATAACGGAAATAATTATGCCTGATATAATGAACAGGAAAACCGGGCAGGATGTATTAATAGAAGCAAACTGGAAGAACCTGCTCCATATTACTTACAAAGCGGAACAAAAACATTTTCTGAAGATAATACCGCCGGGGCTTGAAGTTGATAAATTTCATGGTGATTCATATATCACCCTTGTTGCTTTTGAGTTTACCGATACAAAGGTTAAAGGGATACCGGTTCCTGTGTATGGTAGTTTTCCCGAAATCAACCTGAGATATTATGTAACAGACCGCAAAAGAAGCGGTGTCGTATTTATTAAGGAATTTGTGCCAAGGTCGGCTATCGGGCTTGCGGCAAATACTTTATATAATGAGCATTACAGCATAATTTCTATGGAAACTAATACCAACAAAACAAATGATTACATTAATATTTCCCATACTTTCCGGGTTGATAATAATGAATATTCAATTTCCGCACTTGCCGAAAAAAGAACAACTACACCGCAGGAAAATACACTGGAGCATTACATAAAGCAAAAAGGATGGGGTTTTGGAAAAACACCTGATGGGGACAGGTTATCTTATAAAGTTGAGCACACAGTATGGGAATTATATCCGGTAATTGAAACTAAACTTAATATTGATTACGCCAAAGTATTTGGAGATAACTGGAGTTTTTTAAATGATGAACAACCATATAATATTCTTCTTGCAAAGGGTTCTCCGGCGAAGATTTACATGTACGATGTAGAGAAATAGCTTAATAGGTCACCTTACGCAAAAGAGTAATCATAAGGTAAGATTTTGTTTTTGTATTTAATTTCAGTTCATGTCCTCACCCCCCTGATAGATGTCGGATTTCGGATTGCCAATTGCGGATTGAAAAGTTTATACCGGCTCATCAGATTTAAGGGCTTCAACACAAAGTGCACACCTGCCTGCTGCAGGCAGGAAGAACACAAAGTTCACCAAGTCCTGCTTTTTATATTTTTATTGTATTTCTTTGTGTTCTTTGTATCCTTTGTGAACTTTGTGTTAAGGCTATAAACCATGCAAACTTGGATAATCTGTTTAATATGTGATTTTATTGTGAAAATATTTTAACTTTTCGTTCTCATCTTAGTTTTTTAAAGTGCAAGCTTTTCAATCCGCAATTGGCAATCCGAAATCCGAAATCAATTGGGGGTGAGGACATGAACTGAAATTACCTGCATATCTCTTTCAGTAACAGAAAGATTTATGATTTGCGTAAGTTGACTTAATAGGTATAAATACTGATTTTAAAAAATGGGTATAATATCTACTTTTTCATTGTTTTACAAATGAGTATTTTTGTATAGGGGAAAGTATGAAGTCTAACCGTAAAATAACAGTTAGAGTATATTGCGGCGTTATGAAAAGTTATTGCAATGTTGTGTACGAATTCGAGACAATAACTACGAAATTGGGACGCAAAATCTCAGGACCAAAAGGTTACTACTGTGAATTAAAAAACAAAGCACAGTCATCCGGCATTGTTGTTGAGAACACATGCGGCTGCGGACAGCAGTATATCAAGTTTTTGAAGAATAAAAATATTAGTCCGAAAATATTAGACGAAAACCGGAGTAATGGGGTAAAAGTACCTGATGAAAACGATATTGATACAAACAAAAGCAAAAGCAATATAATCCACAATGACAAGCACTCCCGTTAAACCTGCATTTATTTCTTATTAAATACTGAACTTTGATGTGTAAAAAATGATTATTATTTCATAATCATTTAGTTATATTTGTAAAAAAATTGCGTTATTAAGAATTCAACCATAAGATTTTATATAAACTTACCAAAAATGCCAATATCAGATAAAAAACAAGATAACCTCGATATATTATCAGTCAATACCATCAGAACATTATCAATGGATGCAGTTCAAAAAGCAAAGTCAGGACACCCGGGAATGCCAATGGGTGCTGCTCCTATGGCTTATGTTTTATGGACAAAATATATGAGGTTCAATCCTTCAAATCCCGAATGGCTTAACAGAGACAGGTTTATTCTGTCTGCAGGTCACGGATGCATGCTTCAGTACAGCTTGCTGTATTTAACCGGGTACGGTCTCACACTTGATGATATAAAGCAATTCAGGCAGTTCGGAAGCAGGACACCCGGACATCCGGAATTAAACCACACACCGGGTATAGAGGTAACAACCGGTCCGTTAGGGCAGGGTTTTGCCAATGGTGTCGGAATGGCCATTGCTCAAAAATTTATTGCTGAAAGATATAATAAACCCGGTTACGATATTTTTGATTATAACATCTATGCAATTACTAGTGATGGTGATATGATGGAAGGTGTTTCTTCGGAAGCTGCTTCAATAGCTGGATTTCTGAAGCTTGGAAACCTGGTCTATTTTTATGATGATAATCATATCTCAATAGAAGGCAGTACAGACCTTACTTTTACGGAAGATGTTTCAAAACGTTTTGAGGCATACGGATGGCATGTGCAGTTTGTTGAAGATGGAAACGATATTGAAGCACTTTCTGAAGCACTTAAAAATGCAATTGCCGAAAAAGACAAACCTTCATTAATCCGTGTAAGAACTCATATAGCATACGGCAGTCCGAATAAACAAGATACTGCTGATTCACATGGCTCTCCATTGGGGGAAGATGAAGTTAAGCTTACCAAAAAAAATCTTGGATGGGACCCCGGTAAATATTTTTATGTGCCTGATGAAGTGCTTGCTCATTTCCGTGAAGCAAAAGAAAAAGGTAAACAGCTTGAGCATGAATGGAAAGAATTATTCGTAAGCTACAAAAAAGAATATCCGCACCTTGCTGAAGAACTTGAAATGCTTGATAAACAAAACTACAGGAATAAGGAAAATGATAAGTTTACCGAATGGAAAAAACATCTTCCGGTTTTTAAAAAGGAAGAGGGCTCTTTGGCAACAAGGCAGGCATCGGGAAAAGTTATTAATGCAATTGCAGATTATCTGCCTGCATTGATGGGCGGCTCTGCTGACCTTGCACCATCAACTGATACGTTGATAAAAAATTCCAAATCATTTGCTCCTGGCAGTTACAGCGGAAGAAATATGCATTTCGGCGTAAGGGAGCACTCAATGGGTTCAATACTAAACGGAATGGCGGCAACAAAAGGAATAATTCCTTATGGTGCTACATTCCTTGTATTTTCCGATTACATGCGTCCGCCAATACGGCTTGCCGCAATTATGGGACTTCGTCCAATCTACGTTTTTACGCATGATAGCATTGGGCTTGGAGAAGATGGGCCGACACATCAGCCGGTAGAGCAGTTAATGGCTCTGAGATTAATTCCGAACATGACTGTAATAAGACCTGCCGATGCGAATGAAACATCCTTTGCATGGAAAGCAGCTATTGAACATACCGGCGGTCCGGTTGCAATTGTTCTGACACGGCAGAAACTTCCAATAATTGACAGGGATAAATATGGTTCTGCTGAGGGTGTAACCAAAGGTGCCTATATATTATCAGATATAGAGGGAAATAACGGTAATATAGACCTTATCTTAATTGCAACAGGCTCTGAAGTTACACTTGCACTTGGGGTAAAGGATAAGCTTCAGGAGGAAGGAATTAATGCAAGGGTTGTCAGCATGCCTTCGTGGGAATTATTTGAAAAACAGGATGATGATTACAAGGAAAAAGTGCTTCCGTCAAATATCAGGAAACGTCTTGCTATTGAAGCGGGTATACCGGCAGGCTGGAGAAAATATGTAACAGAAGAAGGAGAAGTATTTGGAGTTAATAAATTCGGGGAATCTGCTCCGGGTGAAGTTGTAATGAAAGAGTATGGCTTCACAGTAGAGAATATTTTATTAAAAGCTAAAAAATTAGCAGGTAAGATTGAAAAAGAAATTCCGGTTAAATAAAATTTAAAAATATTATTCCTTTTATAATATGAACACATTAGCAGCATTAACTGAGTGCGGTCAGAGTATATGGCTGGATTATATAAGGCGTCAATTTATAAGATCAGGCAGCCTTTTGAAGCTTATTAAAAATAACAGCTTAAGAGGAGTAACATCGAATCCGAGTATTTTCGAAAAAGCAATAGCAGGAAGCACAGATTATAACAATTCGATTAGAAAACTGGCAAAACAAAAAAAATCAGCTGATGAGATACTGCAAAGCATAATTATTGAAGATATAACTGCGGCTGCAGATATGTTTAAGCCTGTATTTAAAAAAACAAAAGGTAATGACGGTTTTGTAAGTATTGAAGTTTCACCTGACCTTGCAAGAAAAACAGAAGCAACAATAGAGCAGGTAAAAAAGCTGCATAAGATTATCAAACAGCCGAATGTAATGATAAAAATTCCCGGAACTGAAGAAGGAATTCCGGCAATTGAGGAATGCCTTGCCGAAGGCATTAACATTAATATCACGCTGCTTTTTTCGATAGAGCATTATGAAAAAGTTGCCGATGCTTATTTTAAAGCACTTGAAAGAAGGGTAGCAGCAGGAAAGAACATTGATAATATTAATTCCGTTGCAAGTATATTTATAAGCAGGATAGATTCAAATATTGATTCAAAGCTGGAGAAAATTATCGCGTCTGAAACAGACAATGAGAAAAAAAAGAACCTGAAAAGATTGCCGGGAAAATTCGGAATTGCAAATTCCAAATTAATATATCAAAAGTTTAAGGAATTATTCGAAAGTGACAGGTTCCGTGAGCTTGAAAAACGCGGGGCAAAAAGGCAGAGGGTTCTTTGGGCAAGTACTTCTACCAAAAATCCAAGGTACAATGATATTATGTATGTGGAAGAATTAATCGGACCTTATACAATTAACACAATGCCGGTCGAGACAATGGACGCTTTCCTGGACCATGGCAAAGTTAAAACCACCGTAGAAGATAACATCGAAGAAGCAAAAGAAATTGTAAAACAGGTGGAAGAAGCAGGTATAAGCATTGAACAGGTTATGAAGGAGCTTGAAGATGAAGGTATAGAAAAATTCGATAAGTCATTTGAAAGCCTGCGGAATTGCATCGAAGCAAAAAGGGAGTCTGTTATTGACGGCAATTTTAAAAAGCAAAAATTTTCATTAGGCAAATATGCAGGCAGGATAAATAAAGATATAAAAAAATTAAGCCGTGAAAATTTTTCAGGGAGAATCTGGAAAAAAGATGCAGCGTTGTGGATGAATGGTAAGCATCAGAGTGTAATAAAGAACAGGATGGGCTGGCTTAACTTATTTGATATGATGAGGGAAAAAATCCCTGAAATATACTTACTGGCAAATACTCTGAAAGATAAAGAATACCGCCACGCAGTTCTTCTTGGTATGGGCGGAAGCTCTTTGTGCCCTGAGGTTTACCTGAAAACTTTTGGCATTAAATACGGATATCTGAACATGCATGTTCTTGACAGCACCGACCCTGCTGCAATTGAAGCTGTTGAAAGTATTTTGGAGATAGATAAGACAGTTTTTATTGTCTCAAGCAAATCGGGTACAACATTAGAAACAGCTTCATTATTTAAATACTTTTATGATAAGGTGGAAAAACTTAAAGGAGAATGGGCAGGGGAGAATTTTATTGCAATTACAGACCCGGATACTTCTCTTGAAGATCTGGCATATGAAAAAAGGTTCAGGCATGTTTTTATAAATCCTCCAGATATCGGCGGCAGGTATTCAGCATTATCGTTTTTTGGGGCAGTTCCGGCAGCTCTTATTGGCATTGATATTTATACTTTAAATGAGCGTGCCGACAGGATGGCTAATGCGTCGGAACCATGTGTTGAGCTTGAAGAAAATCCAGCGGTAACCCTGGGAATTACACTTGCTGACCTTGCAAAATCGGGGAAAGATAAGGTAACCTTTATTATATCACGTGAGATAGCCGCTTTTGGTACCTGGGTTGAACAACTGATTGCAGAAAGCACAGGGAAAGAGGGAAAGGCAATTATTCCTGTTGACGGTGAAGAATTGGATGAAGTAAAGACTTATTCAAAAGACAGGGTGTTTGTGCATTTGAAACTTGGTGATAATGATGATGGAAATACAAATAAGATAAATGCACTGAAACGTGCCGGTCACCCGGTTATTAATATCCATTTAAATGATGAGTGGGACCTTGCTGAAGAATTTTTCAAATGGGAATTTGCCGTTGCAGCTGCAGGAGCGTTAATGGATATTGACCCCTTTGATGAACCCAACGTTAAAGAAAGTAAAGACAATACGGGCAAAGTATTAGAACATTACAGGCAAAACGGAATACTTCCCGTTCCTGAACCTGTATTAACGGATGGCAATTTCAGTATTTATTATGACAAGAAAACCACAAAAATAAAAAGAGCTTCGGATGTCCGCGATGTATTCAAATCATACTTCAAGCTTTTGGGAAAAAGTGATTACGTAGCATTGATGGCATTCATACAGCAAACCGAAAAAACATATTCGACTCTTGAAAAACTCAGGAATGCAATAAAAGTGCGGACTAAGTCAGCAACAACTTTGGGTTACGGTCCAAGGTTTTTACATTCAACAGGGCAAATGCATAAAGGCGGTCCAAATACATTTATGGGAATTCAAATCACTGCCGATGATGCTATAGACCTTGTAATACCGGGAGAGCCATATTCATTCGGTACATTAAAACGCGCACAGGCAATCGGTGATATGCAATCATTAATAAAACATAAAAGAAGAGTGGTTAATGTGCATATTAAAGGTGATATAGATGCAGGGCTTATTCAATTGTATGAGATAATATTAGATTCATTGCCAAAATAAACCTCACCCCCGACCCCTCTCCACTTGGAGAGGGGAGATTGGATTGATTAGAAATCCCGAAGGGATGATATCATAGTAGCAAGATTGTTCGGCGAAGAAAAAGAATCCCGAAGGGATGATATTATGGTAGCAAGATTGACAATGGAACGAAAGAATCCCGAAGGGATGACATTATGGTAACAAGATTGACAATGGAACGAAAGAATCCCGAAGGGATGACATTATG
>RPQH01000037.1 GCA_003820375.1 Ignavibacteriota bacterium | reverse complement strand
CATAAATCGGGAAATAAGCATATCAATAATATTACCCCTTGTCTTTTATCTATTTCGAATTTTCTTTCCTTAACTTGACGCCTGTGCCAGGAGAGGGGATTCTTGTCAATTGTAAATATTTTTTTATCATTTAAAGATTATTTTTCGGAATTTAATCGAGTTCCATTTTTATTTTGGACAGCAGTGTGTTTTGCTATTAATTATTTTTCAATAAATAATCTGTAAGTGTGAGAGGTTTGTGTTTTTTGAAGTAATTATTGTCGTTAGGTCCCCATATATTATCCCATAGTTCGTCGTGGTTTACGTTATACTTTTCTTTATCACGCTTCTTCCCTCTTTCAATCGATTCATCCAAAGGTACATCAAGCCATATGGAAAAATCAAAGTAGTGTTTTAATTCATTACGCAAAAGCCCGATACCTTCGATTATAATATATTTGAGTAACTGTAATTGCTTTTGATGTGTAATTTTATTTTCATTCCAATCGTAGACATCATAATGTATTGTATTTTTTCCTGCATGTACTGGTTTAAGCACCTGCTTTGTTAATCTTGACCAATCAAATCCATTCCAATCTTCAGAGCGTTCTGATATACGGTTAATTATAAAATCATCCAGCTTGATAATAACTGCATTTTTCAATACATCAGCAAGCTTATTTGCAACGGTACTTTTTCCTGAGCCGCCAAAACCGGAAAGAGCTATAACAAAACGGCTTTTGCTTATTGATTTGCTGCGTATTGATAATAAAAGATTTTGGAAAGAATTATTATTGCTCATATGCAAATTTAAGAAGAAGATTTATGGAGTGTAGTAACGATTACGATGCCGCGTTCCTATTTCTGTTTCCAAAGAAACTCTTTGTTGCAGACAGGTTTTATGATTTGTCTGTTTACATATTAATCACTTATGCCGGGAAATTTAAAAGGGGTAATTCGATAATTCAAATCTAGAGTATTTTATGCAAATACAAAAAGATGAAAATTCTTTCTTATTTATATCCGTAACCTCCTGATATCAGCATTCGCTTCATCGGCCTGTTTGTTAAAGCCAGGTAAACTTACTGCAGTCAGGGATCTTCGACTTTTCTATGTGTAATTGTAAATCCTCCGGTCATCTTAAGCTGACGCTTGTGTCAGGTCAATTTCAGTTAATCTAAGTTCTTTCTTTCTCTGTCATACAAATCAGTTAATCCAGGTTTTTCCATATCCACAAACTAAGACCTGACACTGCCCTGGAACGCCTGCCTGCTGCAGTCAGGGTTACTGCACTCCATACACTCTATACACTCTATACACTCCATACACTCCATACACTCTATACACTCCAAACACTCCAAACACTTATTTACTATTTGTTATCCTGTATATTTTATCATCACCTGATTTTGCATCACCTCTGCCGTCTCTATTGCTTGTAGAAAAGTATATTGCGCCGTCGGGACCTTCTGTAATTTCCCGGATTCTGCCAAAATCTATTTCAGGCATTTTTTCGAATGATAATACTTTAGTCGGATCATTGGGATCAATTATAACTCGTATTATCCCCTCTCCGCGTAAACAGCCAAAGAAAAAGTTATTTGTGAATTCAGGAATTACATTGGAATGATAAAACATACCCGATGCAGGTGCTTCTGCGGGAGTAAACTCAAGCACAGGATCAACCATACCTTCTTTATGTGCCCTATGGTGAACCTCGGGCCAGCCGTAGTTCTTACCTTTTACAATAATGTTAACTTCATCTCCGCCCCCGGGTCCATCAAAACCGGATGGTCCGTGCTCTGTTGAGTATAAAATTTCAGTACCCGGATACCAGTCTATTCCCTGTGAATTGCGGTGACCAAGTGTCCAGATGGGTGAATTTGGAAATGGATTATCGGATGGAACAGAACCATCAGGATTAACTCTAAGCAATTTTCCATGAAGCATTTTCATATCCTGAGCAAATTCCCTGTCAGTAGCATCACCGATAGTAATATACAGCTTTTTATCCGGTCCGAATCTTAATCTGCATCCGGCATGATTCTGAGCTGCAGGGAGCTTATCAAATAGAGTGATATCCTTAGAAACTGTATTACCATCATCCCTGTAACGCTCAATTTTTACGTATAGATCGCCGTCAGTTTCGTAAGCATAACTTATGTATATAAATTTATTACTTAAATAATCAGGGTCAACTGCTAATCCCATCAATCCTTCTTCCGAGCCGGTGGAAACATCAGTCAAAGTTAAGATAGGTGCGTGGCGTAAAGTGCCATTCTGGATAACCCTCATATGACCATTACGCTCGTTAACAAGCATCCTGTCAGGACCTGTAAAGACAATGCTCCATGGCACATAAAGCCGCTCAACAAATGGCTCTACTTTTATGGAATATTTGCCATCACTGTCCTTTTTGATATCCGGTTGTTTGGTTACTTCCTTTTTATCCCCTGAACAAGCAATAATATTGATAAAAAGGTATATAATAAAGAAAAAATTCAAATTCAGCATATGTTTTTGTTTTATAGTCATTAATTATATTACAATTTAGAAGGGAAAAGAGTTCTGGAGTCAGGAGTCCATGAGTCGGGAGTCAGTGAGTCTTATATGGGTATTGAGTTTTAATAATGACAATTAATGATGATTTCCGACTTTTTTGATGATGTCAGGTTATTAGGGAGTAGTGGTGATTATTCTTATTTACTTTAAGATTGTTATGTTAAAATCTATTCCTACTTGAAAGACCAACCTGACATTGCCCCGAAGAGTTCTGGAGTCAGGAGTCCGGGTGTCTTGTATGGGTAGTAATTTATAATAATGACAATTAATGATGATTTCCGGTTTATTTGATGATGTCAGGTTATTAGGGAGTAGTGGTGGTTATTCTTATTTACTTTAAGATTGTTATGTTAATATCTATTCCTACTTGAAAGACCAACCTGATATTGCCCCGAAGAGTTCTGGAGTTAGGGGTCGATGAGTCGGGAGTTAGAATGTCTTATTTGGGTACCCCGGTCTTTGTAGTATAAAAGTAAAGTTAATATTATTGAGATACTATGTTATTTTCGAAAATCTTGTAGTTTTTCTAAATAAAGCCATGTATTTACGGAACAAAACGTTTTCAAGATACTATAAATTATTGTAAACACGATTTGTTAAGGTATTAAATGCTGATTAATTTTGAATTGCATTACTGTGATAATCACAGTTAAATTATCAGTTTATTGATAATTCATTTATACCATTTAAATAATAGAATATTATGATTACTCAACTTGTATTATTCGCAATCCTGTTAACATCCATTTCCTTATTTTATTTCCTGTTATATGAAGGGCTTTCAATTGGCAGATCAATGAAAATTCCTTGCAGCAGCATCAAGCATAACACCAACCACAAATTGTAAAAAAAATGCCAAAGCGTAACATTTTTTTACATTTAATTTCATAATTTTCTTATATATTATGAAACTTTATATATGATAATTACGTCTCAATTTAAAAAGGCAACCTTATTAATTTTTAATAACTTATAAGTTTTTATGCGAGTTTTAAAATTCATTTTATTAATAGTTACGGTTATGTTATTTTCACAAGCCGGCAGCGTTTTAGCACAACAGCCCACTAAGATAACGCTGAAGCAGGCAATTGATAACGCTGTGGATAAAAATATTTCCGTACAAAAAATAGAGAATAATATTGATATCCAGGAAGGCAATATTAGGGTTAAATACGGTAACCTGTTCCCTACCCTGTCATTGAACGGCAACTGGCAGAGAACCAATAATGCCAATGATAATGTATCTCAGAACATATTTAACCCGCTTACAGGCACATATACTACCGTTATTTCAAATTCTAACAGAACATCATTCAATTACAGCTTATCACTGCGTTCGGATGTTACCTTGTTTAACGGGTTCAGCAACTATGAAAGCGTTGATATTGCAAGAATGCAGCAATCGGTGAATTATGTTCAGCTTGAAAAAGTAAGACAGGATATTGCTTTAAAAGTAATTTCAGATTATATCGCCGTATTAAAGAACCAGCAAATAGTTAAGATAAATGAATCCAGCCTGGCTAATGCAATTGCACAGCTTGAAAGCATTAAATTATTTGTTGAAGCCGGTAAAAGAACAATGTCTGATGTTTACAAGCAGGATGTTCAGGTTGCACAGTACGAGCTTGCTGTAGAGCAATCAAAGAACAACCTGAACAAATCCATATCTGACCTCGTGTTCGACTCAAATCTTCCGCAGGACAGGCAATACACAGTAGCCGGAACGGAATTTTCACCTGACCTGACTTATGCAGTTGTTCAAACTTATGTACAGCAATATTCAAATCCCCAGCCAATAATAAATAATGCTTTGAATAACAGACGTGATGTTTATGCGGCAGAACAAACAATTGATGTCTCGGAATCAAATCTTGAATTGACTAGAAATGCTCTGATATTCCCTACTGTTTCAGGATTTTCAACATATGGATTATCTGCTCCGTCTGTTAATGACCTGACGAATGCAAGAACGTTTACTATCGGCTTAAACATCAGCTATCCTATATTCCAGGGATTTTCATTAGATGTTCAAAGACAGCAGGCTCAGATAAATTTAAGATCTGCTAATGAAGACCTTACACAATTGAGGAATCAAATCACGTTAGAAATAAATAAAGCAGTTCTGGACCTAAAATCACTTGCAAAGCAGATTGAAATATCGGATAGGACAATAAGATCAGCAGAACAGGACAGGATACTGGCAACCGAGTCATTCAGAGTTGGGTTATCTACTTTGCTTGATGTACAGACTGCAGAGACAAATTATAATAATGCATTGATAGAAAGGTCAAATTTAATTTTTAATTTCCAGCTGGCACAAAAACAGCTTGAATATTACCAGGGATTAATAAAATATTAGAAAGTTTAATCATCATCTAAAATGGCAGAAAATAAACCTATAAAGAAAAAGAAAAAAAGCAAAAAGAAATTAATTTTGTTTTCAGTTCTTGGTGCAGTTATTTTACTGATAGTTGTTGCAGCAGTTATTTCAAGCAATAAAGAAAAGCTTGTAACTATTCAGACTGAAAAAACAGGAAAAAGAGATATTACACAAATAGTATCCGGTACAGGAGTTATACAGCCCGATACAAAAGTAGATATCAGCGCAGAAGTAAGCGGTGAAATAGTATCCTTGCCCGTCAAAGAAGGCCAGGAAGTTAAAAAAGGCGAGCTTCTTGTAAAGATAAATGCTGAGATATACAGCCAGAGAATTCAGCAGCAGCGGGCAGGTGTAAATTTTTCCGAATCACAGGTTGAAGTAGCTGAAAACAACGTCAGGAAAACCGAGCTTGAGTACCAGAGGATACAGCAATTGTTCAACAGCGGGCTTGTATCCCAATCTGAGCTTGATAATGCACGCATAGCATTTGAAACGGCACAATCACAGTTGAAAAGCTCAAGAGCAAATGTAAATCAGAATGTAGCAATTTTAAGACAGAGTGCACAGGACCTTTCAAAGGCAACAATACGTGCCCCTATGAATGGTGTTGTTACGCAGTTAAATTCAGAGCTTGGTGAAAGAGTTGTAGGTACAATGACTATGGCAGGTACAACCATCATGACCATATCTGACCTTTCCATTATGGATGCTGAAATTGAAGTTAGTGAAACTGATATAACATTTGTTAAAATCGGCGATACTGCAAAAGTGCAGGTTGATGCTTTTCCTGATAAAGAGATAACAGGTGTTGTTTATGAAATATCAAACACTGCAAAATCAAAAGGTATTGGAACTCAGGAACAGATAATTAATTTTATTGTAAAAATAAGAGTGGTTGATACTGATGTTTTATTAAAGCCGGGAATGTCATGCAACGCAGATATAAAAGTTAATTCAAAAAGTGATGTGATTGCAGTGCCAATACAAAGCATAACGGCACGCAAAGATATGAATATGATGGAAGGAAATCAGCCCGAAGGTGACGATAACGGACCCAAAAGAGTCGGTGAAGATGAAAATAAGAAAAAGGAAAAACCCAAAGAAATAGTTTTTGTAGTTGAAAATGGCAACCCGTCAAAGGTCAAAATAGTGACTGTTAAAACCGGTATTAGTGATGACAGGTATATTGAAATAACAGAAGGACTACAACCTGATATGGAAGTTGTGAAAGGTCCTTATAAAGCTATCAGCAAAGAGCTTGAAGAAAACACCAAAGTTAAAGTTGATAACGAAATAAAGAAGATAAAGAAGGAAGAGGAATAAGTTTGTTAAGTTTGTTAAGTTTGTTAAGTTCGTTAAGTTTGAGAATATAAACCCCGAAAGGGTGACATAATAGTAGAGATGATATTGCAAAAAATAATAAGAATCCCGAAGGGATGACATTATGGTAGAAAAGATTGACAATAGAACGAATGAATCCCGAAGGGATGATATTATGGTAGAAAGATTAATGATAGCAGTATATAGTTAAGTCGTGACGAAACGTACACTAGCAATAAGAAATTAAATTTTTACAATGCAGGAAATAATAAAAACTGACAACCTGGTAAAGCTGTATGTAATGGGCGTTGAAGAGCTTTATGCTCTTAAAGGCATTACCATGTCTATTACAAAAAACGAATATGTGGCAATCATGGGACCATCCGGTTCAGGTAAATCAACTTTAATGAATATTATCGGATGCCTTGATGTACCCACTTCCGGATATTACGAGCTTAACGGTAATAACGTAAGCGAAATGGATGATAATGAGCTTGCCGCAATAAGAAACAGGGAGATCGGGTTTGTATTCCAGACATTCAATCTACTCCCCCGCTCAAATGCTTTGCATAATGTTGAGCTGCCGCTGATATATTCGGGCATGTCAAGACACGAAAGATTAGAGCTTGCCGAACAGGCACTTGACCAGGTTGGATTAAAAGACAGGATGCTTCATAAACCGAATGAATTATCAGGCGGGCAAAGACAGCGTGTTGCAATTGCCAGGGCACTTGTAAACAAACCGTCAATCATTCTTGCTGATGAACCGACAGGAAACCTTGATTCGAGAACCGGTGATGAAATAATGCAATTGTTTGATGAACTGCATTCCAAAGGCAATACTATAATTCTTGTAACACATGAAGATTTTATAGCAGAGCATGCCGAACGCGTGATAAGGCTCAAAGACGGCATGATAGAATTTGATAAAGTAGTAAGACCGCCAAAAAATATAATTATAAACGAGATACAAGCATAAACTAAAAGCAGAGGTATTATTGAAACGGATATTTATCCCCATACTTTTATTTGCCCTTTTGAAAGTATCTGCAGCACAGGATTTTAACCAGGTACATACATTGATATCAGATGGAATTGCTGCAACATACAATATTGATTTTAATAGTGCATTATCGAAATTCCAACAGGCAAAAAATATTGCTCCAAATGACCCGAGAGGTCCGTTTTTCGAATCAACTGTTTATTTCTGGAAAGCTATGCTTACTAAAAATAAAACGGATTATGAAACATATCTTAACCTTTCCGATAAGATAATCGAAAAATGCTCGGAGACAATTGATAAAAATGAAAACGACCTTGATGCGCAGATGTATATGGGCTGGACCTATACTATCCGTGCTTTTTTGGTTTATACTGTAGATAAAAATGTTTTGAAAGCGGCATCCGATATTAAAGACGGAAATAAAGCTTTAACCTTTGTTGTCGAAAAAAATCCTAATTATTATGATGCTTATTTAGGACTTGGCGTATATAATTATATGATAAGCATGATACCGAGAAAGCTGCAATGGCTTACTTCCATTTTAGGTTATTCAGGAAACCGGGAAGAAGGCAAAAGACAATTAGAGACAGCTGCATCAAAAGGTACATATACATCAACCGAAGCAAAGTTTTATCTTACGCTTCTTTCATGGAGAGAAGAAAACTTTACCGCAGCAGAAGGTTATGCACACCAACTGACCGGAACATATCCTGAAAGCCCTGCAATATGGATGCTTTGGGGATTACTGCTTTCACAGCAGGATAAAACACAGGAATCTATAGAAGCATATGAGAAATCGATTGAGCTTAACAAAGGTAAAGAAGCGGATATAGTTTATAAATCTTCTTACGGAGCATTAAGCACTGCTTATTTCAGGTTAAATGATTTTGAAAAAGCCGTTGAATACGGCAAGAAGTTTATGCAGTATATTTCAAAAGATGACAGGTTAAATAACAGGTTATACAGCATTGGTGCTTCGCTTGAACTGCTTGGCAAAAGAAATGAAGCGATGGAATTTTATAATCAGAAAAGAACTGATTTCCCTGAAGATAATGAATGGGAAAAATATCATTTAAGAAGATTGAATATAAGAATAAGCCGTCCGCTCACTTACGTGGATTCATTGCTTATAACAGCGGATAATAACCGCTCTATCGGTAAGTATGAAGAAGCACTTGACGATTACCGGAAAATAAATGAACTTGACCAGATGCCGAATGAAGATGTTACTGTACAGGTAAATCATGGTGTAGGTCAGGTCTATTACAGGCAGAAGGATTATAATAAGGCAATTGAAAGCTTTAAAAGGAATCTGAACCTCCACCCTGCCGAAGAAAAATGGCTTGTTCCTGAAGCGTATTTCCAGATAGGAAGATGTTTATTAAAAATGGGTAAAATTGCCGAAGCAAAAGAATATTTCGATAAAGCTGAAGATATAGATTATGATTATGATTTCAAAGATTCAATGGATGGAAAGATTAAGAATGAGCTGGCGAAGAGTGAAATTAAGAATTAGAGTCAGAGAGTCAGAGAGTTGTGAGTTCGGGAGTTATTTGAGTTTATAAGACCCCCTCTTTCCCAAATTTTCCTTAGATCCCTTTGGGACTATTTGGGAAAGTAAATGACGGATGATTTGAAATCTCCTAATAAAACCTTACCAAATAGTCCCAAAGGGATCTAAGGAAAATTTGGTAAGGAGTGGTTTGCGATACAAAAAAAATAAATTATAAACTAAGTTTTTGAATTTTTTACTTGAAATAAAAGAAGGAATAATGATTTCCTTCAATGCTATAAAAGCCAATAAGATGCGTTCTATTCTGGCAACGCTGGGTATTGTTATCGGCATTATGGCAGTAACAATTTTACAGACTGCAATCGAAGGCATAAATCTCGCATTTGAAAAAAGTATAGCTTCGGTGGGTGCTGATGTTTTGTATGTTCAGAAGTTCGAATGGTTTGGAAAAGAGGACTGGGAGGTTTACAGGAACAGGAAAGACATTACAATGAAACAATATAATTATCTTGCCAATAACCTTCAGTCTGCAGAGTCAGTATGCCCGTCAGCGGGTGCGGGAGGTACTGTAACATACGGAGAATACAGCTCTGAAAATGTTATGATATTAGGAACAACAGAAGAATATCAAAGAACACTTGGAGTAGGAATAGATGAAGGCAGATTTTTCACAAAAAGAGAATCAGATGGCGGCTGGCCTGTTTGCATAATTGGTATGGATGTTAAAGAAGCGTTTTTCGCAAATGTCAATCCTATCGGTAAAACAATAAAAGTTAACGGCTATAATTTGAAAGTTATAGGTGTAAATGAAAAAATGGGAAGCATGCTCGGTTTATTCTCGCTTGATAACAGGATATTAATGCCTTTGAATAAGTTCTTTAAAATGTTCGGAACAAGACGGCAGCTTACAATAAATGTAAAAGCTGCCGGTGTTGAAGGCATTGAAGATACGAAAGAAGAGGTTAAGTCAATAATGATGCGTGCACGAAGGATTCCTGTGGGCGGTAAACCGGATTTTGGTATAAACCAGCAGGAAGCATTCAGGCAGACATATGACCAGTTGACCGGATTAATAAAAGCAATTGGTACAGCTATCACTTTATTATCTTTGATAGTAGGTTCAATTGGAATTGCAAACATAATGTTTGTATCGGTTAAGGAAAGAACAAAGGAAATAGGAATAAGAAAAGCAATTGGTGCAAAGCGAAGCACAATACTTGTACAGTTCCTGCTTGAAGCGGTATCAATATGCCTGCTTGGCGGATTTATAGGGCTTGCTATAGCTTTTCCGATAAGCTTAATGATTAATGCGTACCTGCTGCCGACTGCAATGCCGATGTGGGTAGTTGCATTAGCATTAGTAATTTCTGCAATTGCGGGAATAGTCTCCGGTTTCTTCCCTGCTTTCCAGGCATCGAAGCTGAATCCGGTGGATGCACTGCGTTATGAGTAGCAACATTCCCAATTGCGAGCTCAGAAACAGTTCATAAAGTTTATAAAGTTCTTAAAGTTTGTAAAGTAAAAGATGTTTTAAATATAAGAAAAGCGAAGCAATCTCATACATGATACGAAGGATATTTAAGCTATTAGTTTTAACAATAATATTACATGTATGTGGTACATGTTCATTATTATCTCAGGAATATTTTGATACTGCAAGCATTATAATAAAAAAAATATCGAAGGAAAGACCGGAGTTTTATAATATATCAGATACTTATGTTAAAACAGATGCGAAAAATCCTAATAACAGGATTGTCAGAGTAGATTTGGAAATACCGGAAACAACCGTTCTTAAATTAACAGTAACAGATACAACTGAAAACGATATAATAAACCTGATAGATGAAAGATCTTTGACAGCAGGAAGATACCGCGTCCGCTGGGAAATGGAGAATTATAAACCCGGCAGGTACTGGTGCGAGTTTGAAACTGACCAGTTCGTTTACAGGAAAGATTTTTTTATAAAATAGTTTATATATGCAGTCAATTAATATAGAATATTATATTTTTGCTTTCTTGTGGGCAATAGTAATACCTATTATCTGCTATTTTACTGCAAAGAAAAAAGATAAAAGTCCGTTATTCTGGATGTTCATGGGGATGTTTTTTGGGATATTTGCTTTATTATTTTTAACATCTCCAAGACACAGACTTAAAAATAAAAAGTATCCGGTAAACCATGAAGACAGGTTGAACAGCAAACTGAAATTATATGAAACAATGAGGGAAATTGAGGAAGAAAAGGGAAAAAGTTTACAGCAGAATTAGCCATGAAATTAAAATATTTAATAATAATTTCTGCTGCAGTTTGTTCTTTGTTTATAAATAATGTTCAAAGTCAGGTATCAAAGGATTCTCTTCAAGTAATATTAGAATATTTGGGAACAGATTCTGTTAAATTTCCACAAAATCCTTTTGGACCGGTTTCTGATTTAAAGCTTGAAATTAAACAGGATGCTTTTACAACGTTTACATTACTTAATGATTCGGGTGAGGTTGTTTGTGAAATGATTAGTGATACATTAAAAGCAGGTAAATATATTGTAAAATGGAATATTTCAGTTTTGAAATCAGGAATTTATTTCTACCGGTTAAAATACAGTGATTTTGCGGAGACGAAGAAAATAATGATTGTAAAATAAATATTATGTTTTCAAAAAGAATTTTCTTTTTTTTAGTTTTTATTTTATTTAGTAATATTGTATACAGCCAGATACACAAGGATTCATTGAAGGTTCAGATAAAATATCTTGGAATTGATACAAATATAACATATTTGAAACAGGTATATCCGAATCCTTTTTGTCATGAAATATGTTTTCAGTTTGCAATTGAATCAGATGACACTGTAACATTTAGAATTTATGATGAATCAGGTCAAACATTAGTATCAGAGTTAGTACATCAATTTCTGAAAAAAGGAGGATACAAGATATATTATTATGAAGCTAAATTATTTAATGGTATTTACAAGTATAATTTGATAACCGGCAATTTTGCTGATATAAAAAAAAATCTAGTTTTGTATTATGCAGATGATTGTCTTGAAATTGAAAAACACAGAGATGAAATCGATTCATTATTAATAAAAAAAATAAATATACCTCAAACATTTAATTTTTCATATGCTTTATTTGATTCAAGCAATAAAATTATAGATAATAATAGCTTTTACTATATAAATGGCGGGTTGTACGATGTTGTTTTAAACAAAAGAAAACTAAAAGATAAGAAATTATACTCCGGGAAGTATTATTATTCAATCAATCTTGATTCAAAAAAAGAAACGGGAAGTTTTGAAATCAAGGAAGAAAACGGAAGCTACAAAATTATAAACTAAAATGAACCTTAAAGAAAGCTTAATATCAGCCCTTCAATCAATCCGCAGCAATAAGCTGAGGGCATCGCTCACCCTGCTTGGAATTATAATCGGTGTGTTCTCCATCATCGGTGTAATGACACTACTTGATGCATTGCAAAAGGGATTGGACAGCGGATTAAGCCAGCTTGGTTCAAATACTTTCCAGGTGCAGAAAAATCCCGTTATGATGATGGGCGGTCCCGGCAGACAGAGAAAATATGAAAGACGCAGAGATATCACAATGGATGAGGGCTATAGATTAAAAGAGCTTGCTACTTTACCAAAACTTGTAGGTCTGGAAGACTGGCTGGGAGCCAAGGTTATTAAATATGATAAGTACCAGACAAATCCTAATGTTTCATTAGGCGGCGTTACTCCTGAATTTCTTGAAGCAAACTCATATACTCTAAGTGATGGCAGGTTCTTCACTGAAAATGATATAAATTCCGAGAGAAGGATTGCTGTTGTGGGATTTGATGTTGTCGAAAAAATATTCCCATTCACAAATCCACTTGGTAAAGAAATCGTAATTGATGGAAACAAATTTGAGATAGTCGGATTGCTTGTACCAAAAGGTGCCAGCTTAGGTCAAAGTTCGGATAACCTTGTTCTTGTTCCGATTAAAACTATTGATAAGCTTTACACAGGACGCAAAAGGCATTCAATTAATATAACCGTTACATCGCAAACAAAAGAAATGCTTGATGAGACGGTTGAGCATGTAATCGGTTTAATGAGACAGGTAAGAAGAGTACCCCCGGGTGAAGATAATGATTTCGAAATATTTTCAAATGAATCACTTATAAAAGAAGCAAACAATTTCACCAAATATTTTAAATACGGAGCAGGTGTAATTTCATTCATAGCACTCGTTGCTGCGGGAATCGGCATTATGAACATAATGCTTGTTACAGTTACCGAAAGGACGAAAGAAATCGGAATTCGTATGGCTATAGGTGCAAAACGAAGTAATATTCTTTCACAATTTTTGTTTGAAGCAATATTTTTGTGCGAGTTTGGCGGTGTAGCGGGAATTATACTTGGCATTGGAGCCGGTAATATACTTGGAGCAGTACTAAACACACCCGTTACAATTCCATATGATTGGGTTGTGATTGGTTTAATTGTATGTTCGGCAATCGGAATATTGTTCGGCACATACCCTGCTTATAAAGCAGCCAAGCTGAACCCGATTGATGCGTTGAGGTATGAATGAAGAATTAAAAATGAAAAATTAAGATTTTTTACCCCGTTTATTGCGGGGTTTTGTTTTTAATAGAATAAAATTGGTTATTTTAGTTAGTGATAAAAAACTTTATATTTAAATGAGGAAATATCAATGATTAAGCACTTACAAATAAAGAATTTTAAATCAATAAAAGAACTTGAGTTTGATTGCTCAAGGGTTAATTTATTTATTGGAGAACCGAATACAGGGAAAAGTAATATATTGGAAGCGATTGGGATATTCAGTTTGCCATACTCTAAACAAATTACTGATTTTGTGAGATTATCGAAATTTCATAATTTATTTTATGATAATGATTTAAATAATACTTTTCAAATAAATATTGAACATTCGGATTTTAAGAGAATAAGTATTAATCCAATTATTCATGATTATAAAATAATTCAGTTACAATGTATTAGTGACTCGAATATGAAATTTAAATATGAATATGATTTAAACAACATAAATTACATTTCTAGAATAGATCATGATTTAACTTCAATAAATGATAATCCTATTAAGTTTTATAGATTTAAAAGCTTATGGGAATTTACCGCTATTGAACCGGTATATTTAAAACCCCCATTTGGTGATAATTTACTAGAAATAATAAAGAATAATTTAGACATCGATGAATTTTCTAATAGTATATTCCAAAATGATGGGTATAATCTTTATTTAAGATCAGCAGATCACCAAATAGAAATATTTAGATCTTCAAATGAAGGTAGATCTATTGTATCTTTACCGTATGCATTATCATCAGATACTTTTCAAAGAATGATATTTAATAATGCCATTTTAGAAAGTAATAAAAATTCATCAATAATCCTTGAAGAACCTGAAGCTCACGTTTTCCCATATTACAATAAATTTCTAGCTGAAAGAATTGCTAATTATAACACTAATCAATTTTTTATAGCTACTCACAACCCTACATTTCTGGCAAATATTGTTGAACAAACACCAGATGAAGAACTGAAGGTATTTATTACTTACAATGAAGATTTTCAGACAAAAGTCTTCGAATTATCCGGAGATAAACTGATGGAAACATATAAAATTTACGGTACGAATATGTTTGGCAATTTGGATAAAATTGTTAAGTATTTAGATAAGATTATAGAGAACGAATACAATAATAATAAATGAAATACATAGTTGAGTGTTTCAATGATCAATGTTTGTTGGAAGCTTGTGGGATTGTTCCTACTTATAACATAGATCATAATTACGACCAAGGCAGAGAAGATGTTTTAGATAAACTGGTAGCTGGTAAAAACCTGATTGGGTTAATTGATTATGATAAAGGAATTACACATAAATATTTCGATATATGCCACTATAAATCTAGAATATCAAATGAGATTGATATTTACATCGACGAAGAGAGAAGCAATCATCTCGTCGTATTCAAGAGAAAACTTGAATCGATGATAGTCTGTGAAACAGTAAAAACATCAAGTTTAAGTACAGCATATAAATTAGGGTTTAAGAAAAACACAGAAAAAGAATACCATGATATTAAAGCTAATCAGAAAAAATTAAATAATTTAAAAAATCTCTTTCAAACATTAATTCTTCGTAGTCCTGAACTTCAAAATTTAAAATATTTTCTAATCAACAACTAAATTTTTCTGTTTTATTAAGTCACCTTACGCACTTTCGGCAAATTCAGTCCTGAGCGGAGTCGAAAGACAATAGTTATAATGATTCGAAATATTTTGGTGAATATAAACCCTGTATTATCAGCTATCAGAGATTATCCGTATCTACTTTACTATTGTCCTTCGACTCCACTCAGGACAGATTTTGATTAATTGCGTAAGGTGAGTTAATAAATCACAAACCATAAAACTTGTCACTCAAGATTATACCTATAATCAATCCAAAAACATAATTTATATAATCTTCAACTTAACAAACCTAACAAACTTAACAAACTTAACAAACTTAACAAACTTAAGGAACTTCTCTTGACATTTCAAACTTATATCTTTAATTTTCGGGAAAATTTTTTGTAATTATTGTATTTTATTAAATTACATATAGATAGAATTAACAGCTTAAAGTTTGTCGCAAAGTTCATCTGGGTACTGCATAATTTTCTCAGGATGGAATGTTACCGCAAGCTTTGCAATAAGCTATACTGGAAGAAGCTTGAGCCCGGTACTCTCCCCTATACTACGAGGTTCTGGGTCATCGGGATTTCTGTGCTTTCTGCTGTATGGCTTGCATTTTTCTTTGATCCTATCGACCCGGCAAATTCAAATTCTACATCTGCCATTATGAACCGCATATCTAAAATTTTTAGAAAAACTGAAGTAACATTTTATTCTCTGGCTTCAGTTTTCGGAAAAGTTTATAATCATATCAAAATACTCATATTTCGCAATTTTGGTTTTATAGATAATATTTTTCTCCGGCAATCTCAGGAAACATATTTAAAAACCTCATCAATTCGTATTTAAATCAACTGAAATATTTTTTACTATCCCTGCCGAATAGCATGGGAATTTAAATACATTTTTAAGATTTTGCATAAACTTATGTATTTAAATGAATAACAGCTTAATAAATAGTTCTTTTAAATATTGCAAAGAAATTGCCCGCAGCCATTATGAAAATTTCCCGGTTGCTTCGTTTTTTATTCCGAAGGAAAAGCGTAATTATATTTACAGTATTTATGCTTTTGCAAGAGCCGCAGATGATTATGCCGATGAACCCGGAATAAGAAGCAAAGAAGATAGACTGAACCTGCTTGATGAATGGAATCAAAAGCTGATTAATTGCTATAACGGAAAATTATATGACCCGATTTTTATTGCTTTAAATAAAACCATAACCGATTGTAATATTCCTGTTGAACCGCTGGAAAATTTATTAAAGGCATTTAAACAGGATGTAATTAAAAACAGGTATGAGAATTTTGATGAAGTATTGGCTTATTGTGTTAACTCGGCAAATCCAATTGGCAGATTGATGCTTATGATATTTGGATATAATAACGAAAGAATGAACCGGTTATCTGATAAGATTTGCACAGCGTTACAATTAACAAATTTCTGGCAGGATGCGGCTGTAGATTTAGAGAAGGACAGGATTTATTTACCGCAGGATGATATGAAAAGATTTGGTTATTCAGAAGATGATTTACGAGGTAAAACTTTGAACAATAATTTTAAACAGCTTCTTCAATTTGAGATAGAAAAGACACAGATATTATTTGATGAAGGCAAAGAATTGATTGAAATCACAAAAACGCATAATGATTTAAAGAAATTATCGCAGCAGCTTGTTTTGACCTGGTATGGTGGAACAGGCATATTAAATAAAATAAAAGAAAACAATTACGATATATTTAATAATAGACCAAAGCTTAAATTTTTCGATAAACTAAATTTACTTGCAAAGCTCATATAAATGACAGAAGAACATTTTGAAATTGATAAAATGAATCAAGAGCATTTCGAAATTACTGAAAGCAGCAAAACAAATTTTTTATATTCTTTTTCGCTGCTGCCAAAGGAAAAGAATGATGCAATAAACACTGTTTATGCTTTTTGCAGGTACACAGATGATATAGTTGATAATGAATCCGATACAACAGAGGTAAAATTCAAGAAGATAAGAGCCTGGAGGGATGAGTTTGATAATGCATTAAAAGGTAATTCACGCTATCCCCTGCTTAACAAGCTCAACAGCATAATTAATAAGTTTAATATTCCGGTTGAGCCGTTCTTTGAATTGATAAAGGGAATGGAATCCGACCTTCAGACAAACAGGTATAAAGATTTTGCATCGCTATATCAATATTGTTACAGGGCGGCTGTTACGGTTGGATTAATGTCGATTGAGATATTCGGCTATAAGACAAATAACGCTAAAGATTATGCAGTAAATCTTGGAATAGCGTTACAGTTAACAAACATACTGCGTGATATAAAAGTGGATGCATTAAACGGAAGAATTTATATTCCGGAAGAAGACCTGCTTAGATTTGGATATTCTGAAGAGGACCTGTTAAATTTTAAATACAACGATTCATTTGTTGAGTTAATGAAATTTGAATGCAAGCGTGCAAGGGAATACTACGAAAAAGCAAACAACGCATTTGTAAAAGAAGACAGAAGGCTGCTTTTCCCTGCAAGGATAATGCAGCATATATATTTTGGTATTCTCAGGAAAATTGAGAAAATGAATTATAATGTATTTCAGAAAAAAGCAAAGGTGTCTAAGCTCAGAAAAGTATATTATACACTGGGAGTATATTTAAAGTACAATTTAGCATACAGGTGAATTAAATGGTAGAAAATAAAACGCCGGAAGTGTGTGTTGTCGGCGGTGGTATTGCAGGTCTTTCTGCAGCCGTATTTTTAGCTAATGAAGGTGTTAATGTTACGTTAATTGAAGCATCTCCGAAATTCGGAGGCAGAGCGTATTCGTTCTTTGACAAAGAGTTAAATGAATTTGTAGATAACGGTCAGCATATACTTGCATCATGGTATAAGAATACATTTGAATTTCTAGATTTAATCGGTAGCAATGAGAATATAAAAACACAGGATACCCTGCAGGTTACATTTGCGGATAAACAGGGTAAGAAATATAATTTCAAATGTCCAAAGCTGCCGCCTCCCCTGCATCTTGTTTGGGGGATTTTCGGATATGATGCAATTGGCTTTAAAGATAAAGTTGGGATTGTAAAGCTTGTCAGCTCAATAAAGAGAAACAAATTTACCAATGATGAATTAAAAGCATTTACCGTAACTGAATTGTTTCATTTAACTGAACAAAGTGAAAAGCTTATTGATAATTTCTGGAAACCGTTTGTAATAGCAATCTTTAATGCAGAACCCGATGAAACCAATGCATGGTATTTTGCCGAAATGATAAAGCTGGGATTTTTAAGCAAAGGTAATTCAAAGCTTGTATTACCTTTAAAAGGACTAAATGAACTGTATGTAGAAAAAAGTATTGAGTTTCTGGAGAAGAAAAATGCTTGTATTAAAACGGGAATAAGAGTTAAAGGATTGAAAATAATTAATAACTCTGTAGAGGCATTAATTACAGAAAATAATGATGAGTTAAAATTTGATTATTATATAAGTGCAGTACCGTTCTTTGAATTTAAAAATTTAATTGGTGATGAACTTTATAGAGATGAATACAATTATCTCGAAAACTTAAAGCCCTCACCTATTGTAAATGTACACTTAAAATATTTTACTGATAATCACGAAGATATTTTAAAACATGATTTTATAGGAATACTCAATTCAACCATACAATGGGTATTCAAAGTAAATAAAGACCGGATATGTATTGTAATAAGCAGTGCAAATGAGATTGCCGGTATGAATAAAGAAAACCTGGTAAAATTATGTATTGAAGAATTAAAGCAATGTATTCCTGAATTCAGGAATGTCACATTTACATATTCAAAAGTTGTAAAAGAAATGCGGGCAACTTTTTTACCTGACATAAGTTCTTTGAATTCACGTCCTGCAAACAAAACTAAATACAATAATTTCTTTATTGCAGGAGACTGGACGGATACAGGATACCCGGCAACAATAGAAGGTGCAGTACTTAGCGCCAGGAAATGTGCAGATGAAGTGTTAAAGGTTATAAAATAGTTTGTTTGTAATTTCCACTTTCGCGGGAATGATAATTATAAATGAAAAAATATAATTTAAAATAGGACTAATATTTACTTATATATCAAATAAAAGTTTTGAAAAATAAATACACTAAAGGAAGGTAATTCTATGGAAAACACTGAAACTAAAACTCTCCATGCCACCGGGAACGGTACGGATACGAACAGCAATCCCATTGGAATCAGCTTTAAAAAACCTGATGATAAAGAAGCTGAGATTCAAAAGCTTATTCTTCAGGAAAGATTACGCCTTGAGCAGGAATATGGTGTAAACGCTGAAAAAATTGACCATTTCAAAAGACCTTTCGAGAAAGCATTTACAAAAAACCAGCGTGCTGACACAACAATTTTATTCGGCGGCTTAACATGGAAACATGAAAAGCTGATAAAGGGTGTATTGCAGGGACTCGGTTACAATGCCACGGAAATACCTACCCCTTCCAAAAAAGCTTTCCAGCTTGGAAAAGAATACGGCAACAATGGTCAATGCAACCCGACATATTTCACTGTTGGGAATCTCGTTGAGTATCTTCAGAACCTTGAAGCAGCCGGTATGACAAAGCAGGATATCATTGATAAGTATGTTTTCTTCACAGCAGGAGCATGCGGTCCTTGCAGGTTTGGTATGTATGAAGCTGAATACCGCCTTGCTTTAAGAAACTCCGGGTTTGATGGATTCAGAGTACTCATCTTCCAGCAAACAGGCGGTCTTGAGCAGGAAGAGATGGAAGCTGGACTGGAAATGAATCTCGATTTCTTCCTCGGCATCATTAATGCAATGAATGTTGGTGATATTATTAATGATGTAGCTTACCAGATTCGTCCATACGAAGTGAATCCCGGAGAAACTGATAAAGTACTTGCCGAATGCATGGATTTGATGTTTGAGAGAATGAAATCTAAAAAGTATTTCAATTTCAACTCAAAGATTGAAGGATTAGTGAACAAGATTCCCGGTACAAATTACGTGAAGCGGTTTGTGGAGCAAATGATGAGTGATTATTATATTGAAACCGTGCAGCAAATTCGGACTAAATTTAACTCAATTAAGATTGACAGAACAAAAGTAAAACCTATATGCAAGGTTACAGGTGAGTTCTGGGCTCAGACAACCGAAGGTGACGGTAATTTCAACATGTTCCCCTTCCTTGAGCGTGAAGGTGCCCAGGTGCTCGTAGAACCTATTGCTACATGGATACTATACATGCTTCACCAGGCAAAAAATATGTATCATGACAGAAAAGGAATAAAAGAAAACGAAGAAGCACCCAAAGCACACCAGGTATTGAAGAGATTTAAGAATTATAAGGATTACAAAAAAATAATCACAGTTTTAACAATTGCAGAGAAAGTATTTGAAAGAGAATACAACAGGATAAGAGAAGCTTTTGAGGATATGCCGCATGAGCTTGCAAGTCAGCTTGAAATGCAGCGTCTTGGACATCCATTCTATAACTCCAGGGTTGAAGGCGGCGAAGGTCATCTTGAAATAGCAAAGAACATTTATTATGTGAATAAGGATATGTGCCACATGGTACTTTCGCTTAAGCCGTTTGGATGTATGCCTTCCACTCAATCTGATGGTGTGCAGTCTGCCGTTACATCAATGTTCAAAGATATGATATTCATTCCGATTGAAACATCGGGTGAAGGTGATATCAATGCCCACTCACGCGTACAGATGGCTCTTGGTGAAGCTAAGGCAAAGGCAAAAGCCGAGTTCAGGAAATGTCTTGATGAAACCGGGTTTTCACTTGAAGAGATAAAAGCATATGTAGATTCACATGAAGAATTACAGAAACCTTTCTATAAAGTCGGGCACAGGAAAGGTGTAGTTGGAGTTGCATCTAATTTCATTCTTGATGCTGCCGGGAAGATGAAAAAAGAAGGGATAAAACCTTCGGTAAAATTGGAAGAGAAGGAAGCAGCATAATCAATGACGAATTACGAATGACGAATGACGAGTTGGTGGTTACAGGTTGAATGTTACAAGTTGGAAAGTTTACAATTGGTGATAGACAAGGGGTTACTGATATAGATATGGATGTCTGTACATTTACTTATAGATAATATTAACAACTCCAGATTGAGATTAACAGATTACCCCTTGAAAACTATCCGGCTTAGTATATCTGTAATAGAATACAGGCAAGTCGAAGATCAAGATGAATAAAGAAATAGAAATTTTTATTATTAAAATTATTACAATAAATAATAGGGTTCCCGCTTTCGCGGGAATGGGTAAAAAAATTATGACAGTAAATAAATCACCTTTATATATTGGTTTTGATGTCGGTTCTACAACTGTTAAAGCAGTTGTAATCGATATCGATAATGATAAGATTCTCTGGTCAGATTACCAGCGTCATGATACAAAACAGCCGGAAAAATCACTGGAACTGTTAAAAGCCATTGAAGAGACGGTTGGTAAAGATGCTTTAAATGATGCAAGATGCTTTATCACCGGTTCCGGAGGAAGTAACCTTGGCAGGTTCATCGGTGCTAAATTCGTTCAGGAAGTGAATGCAGTATCGCTAGCTGTAGAGAAATTCTACCCCAATACCCTGTCGGTAATTGAACTTGGCGGTCAGGATGCAAAGATTATTGTTTTCAAAGAAGACCCTGAAACAGGAAAGAAGAAGAAAATTCCTTCAATGAACGATAAATGTGCAGGCGGAACAGGTGCTGTCATAGATAAAATTAATGCAAAGCTGAAAATCCCGTCAAATGAACTTTGTAATATGGGTTATTACGGCTTAAAGCTCCATCCTGTTGCAGGCAAATGCGGAGTATTTGCAGAAACCGATATAAACGGCTTGCAGAAATCAGGTGTGCCGGCAGATGAGCTTATGGCAAGCTTATTTGAGTCGATTATTCAGCAGAACTTGTCTGTTCTCACACGCGGGCATACTTTAAAGCCTGAAGTCCTGCTTCTTGGAGGTCCTAACTGCTACATTAAAGGCATGATGGATTGCTGGAGAGCTAATATTCCCAAAATGTGGGATGAAAGAAATGTGCAGTACGATAAAAATAAACCAATAGAGGAATTAATCAGAGTGCCCGATAATGCCCAGTATTTCGCTGCTATAGGGGCAGTCGAGTTCGGTAAGGAGGAAGAGCCCGGTATTGGCGCATATAAAGGCTACTCTGATCTTGAATATTACATCACTCATGGCAGAGAAGTTGAGAAAAAGAAGATTTTAAGCTTATCCGGAGGCGGTGGTTTATCAAAAACTGATGAAGAACTAGCTGAATTTAAAGAAAAATACAAAATTCCAAAGTTCACTCCAAAAGAGTTTAAACCGGGTGAAGTTGTAAGAGGCTTTATAGGTCTGGATGGCGGCTCTACTTCAACCAAAGCTGCTTTTATATCTGAAGATAAACAGGTTTTAGTTAAATCTTACCAGCTATCCAAGGGTAATCCTATCGAAGATACTGTTGAAATACTTCAAAAACTCAGAGACCAGGTTGAATCTAAGGGAGCTTCGCTTGAAATATTAGGAATTGGTACTACAGGTTATGCAAAAGATATTCTAAGGGATGTTCTGCATGGTGATGTTGCACTTGTTGAAACCGTTGCTCACACACAGGCAGCACTCCATTTTTATCCCGAAACGGATGTGATAGTTGATGTCGGAGGTCAGGATATTAAGCTCATTATTTTAAATCAAGGTAGGGTTACAGACTTCAAGTTAAATACACAATGTTCGGCAGGCAATGGTTACTTTCTGCAATCTACTGCTCAGGGCTTTGGATATGCAGTTGAAGACTTTGCTGATATAGCTTTTTCAGCCAAGCAATACCCAATGTTTGGTTATGGCTGTGCTGTGTTTATGCAGTCTGACATAGTTGATTTCCAGCGGCAGGGATGGAAACCGGAGGAAATCATGGCAGGATTAGCCAATGTTCTACCTAAGAATATATGGCTGTATGTATCGCAGATACCCAATTTAGCTAAATTAGGTAAGAATTTCGTATTACAGGGAGGTACACAACACAATTTAGCTGCTGTTAAAACTCAGGTTGATTTTATTGTGGATAGATTCAAAGGAAGCGGTACAGAGCCGAATGTGTTTGTCCATAAGCATACAGGTGAAGCAGGAGCTATCGGATGCGGCATAGAAGCAGCCAGATTGTATGAAAATGGCATGAGAACACAATTCATTGGGCTGGATAAAGTAGCTAAGATATTATTTAAAACCACAAGAAATGAAGATACCCGCTGTTATTTTTGCAAGAACAAATGCCTGAGAACATTCATAGATGTTGCTACCGATGAGAAAGCCAAAGAGTTTGTTGTAAATCCGGAAGTAGTTATTCCAAAGGAAAAGGTTGTTAATCCAGATTCTAAGGTGGCAATGGCAGATGGTATTCAGCGTCTTATCATCGCTACATGTGAAAAAGGTACAGTAGAAGACCTCAGTTCAATGAAAGATATTAAAAAAGGATTGGATGCTATTAAGGATGTTACTCCTAATTTAGTTGAATACGCCGCAATAGAAGTTTGGAAATCACATCAGCCGCCAATTGTGAAGGATGAAATCCCTGTTCCGACAAAAATGCAGGAGCTGAAATTTAAAATAAACAAGAAGGAAAAAGAGGAGTTTGATAAACGTGTTGAACTGATGAAAAGACGTGAAAAGGTTACAATTGCAATCCCACGAGTTTTGAATATGTACCAGCATACACCGTTCTTCACCGCTTATTTTGAATCACTTGGCATTAAACCCGGAAATATTGTGTACTCTGAATACACAACTGAGGAATTATACAAAGAAGGAGCAAAACGCGGAGCTATTGACCCGTGCTTCCCATCGAAGATTGGAATCCCGCATGTGCATAATCTTATGTATAAGATTAATAAGAAAAAGAAAATTGATTACATCTTCTTCCCTATCGTTGATACAATGCCTTCGGATTTGATATATGCACAGCAGCATCATGCATGTCCCACAGTTACGGCAACATCTGAAACAGTGAAAGCGGCATTTATTAAAGAAGGTGATATGTTCAAAGAATTTGGAATCGAATACGTTAACACCTACCTCTATATGACCGAGAAAAAGTTATGTGCAAAGCAAATGTTTGATGAATGGGGACCAAGATTTGGCTTATCGGAGGAGGAAAATAACAAAGCCATCGATGAAGCATACAAAGCACTGGATAAATTCTTCATAAATATGCGGAAGAAGGCAAGGGCAGCACTGGAAACACTTGAGCGTGAAAATAAAGTAGGTATTGTTGTACTTGCGCGTCCATATCACAATGACCCGGGCTGCAACCATGAGATACTGGAGGAATTCCAGAAGCTGGGATATCCTGTTTTCAGTCAGGATTCATTACCAACCGACCCGGATATACTTGAGAAATTGTTCGGTGATGATGTGAAGGCAGAATTGATACAGGGACCTATGGATGTTAGCGATGTCTGGAAGAACTCGTACAGCGAAAACACAACTCGCAAGGTATGGGCGGCAAAATATACGGCACGTCATCCCAATCTTGTTGCACTTGAGCTTTCATCATTCAAATGCGGACATGATGCACCGATATATACCGTAGTTGAAGAAATTGTTTCCAGCAGCGGCACACCCTACTTCTCATTTAAGGATATTGATGAGAATAAGCCGACCGGTTCAATAAAGATACGTGTTGAGACAATCCACTATTTCCTGAAACGTTACAGGGAAGATATGGTAAAGAAACAGGAAAAGGTTATGACAATTGAAGAACGATTAAAGGAATTTGAAGAGAAGATAAGGAAACAATATGAATTGCAGGAAAAGCTTGATGTAATTCATAAAAAGCAAGGAACAGGACATCATAAGAACGGAAGCATGGATGGAAGTATGATACAGATAGATTTGGGGAAAGTGAAGGAAGAGGCGTATCAATGACGAATTACGAATGACAAATGACGAATTTGGGCAGTAAGTTGCAGGTTACAAGTTGAAACATTGGAAGGTTAGAAGATTGAAAAATTGACTGAATCTTCTCTTTCCCAAATTTCTATTTGGGAAAGCCATATGGAGGATCTGAAGCCTCCATTCAAAACCTTACCAAATAGAAATTTGGTAAGGAGTAAGACGTTTCTCTTTCCCAAATTTCTATTTGGAAAGCCATTAGAGGATTTACAATTGCCGGTTTTTTGTAGATTTAACATCATTTACAGAAAATTAAAGGCAAATGAACGAATCTTTCTTGCTATTGGCATATATATTGCCTATCTTGTACACAGATTGAAAGCAAAAGGAAAACGCGCTTTTAGTTGATAATCGGAAAATATCATTTGGACTTTTAAATTTTATTCGAACTACTTCAATTTAACCACTTAGATTCATTTTTCTCAATTAATTCAACGAATCCGTATTTAACTCAGTTATTTTAATCGCAAACAAAAATGTATTGCATAAGCAATATTAAAATTAATTTGCCCTATAAGGGCTGGAGAAGTAACAAAATGAATATTTATGTTGGAAACATCCCAAGAGAAGCAACCGAAAACGCAGTTCGTGAAGAATTTGAACAGTACGGTGAAGTATCAAGTGTAAGTCTTATTAAAGACAAATACACAAATATGTTAAAAGGTTTTGGATTTGTTGAAATGCCGAAAACCGCAGAAGCACAGAAAGCAATCGAAAATCTTGATGGTTCTATGTTAAACGGAAGACCTTTAACGGTTAACCCTGCAAAACCAAAAACAGAAAATAGTAACAATAACAGTTCTAGAAGATATAACTCACGTTATTAATAATAGTCTGTAAGAAATTACAAAACCGGCTTATTGCAAAGTAAGCCGGTTTTTTTATATATGTTAATAATCAATAATTTTGCTTAAATATAAATAAAAACAAGGTTTGAAGTTTAAAACATTTAAGATTATTTTTGTAAAAAATATATATACTGATGGCAGTAATATCAATGTTTTATGGAATTATTGTGTCCATGTATTATTTGGACACCAAAAAGCATAATTTGCCGCATATTCATGTAAAATATCAAAATGAAGAAGCGGTTTTTTCAATACCTGAAGGAAAGCTTTTAGAGGGTGGAATTAAAGAATCAAAAATGAGATTAACTTTAGCATGGATAGAAATTCACCAAGAAGAGCTATTAGCAGATTGGGAACTTGCAATTAAGGGTGAAAATGTATTTAAAATAGATCCATTAAAATAAAAAATATGTATCCACGAGTAGAACGAGTAAAACCTGAAAAAAACTATACATTAATAATCACTTTTAACAACGGTGAGGTTAAATCATTTGATGTAAAGCCGTATTTAGATATTGGTATTTTCAAGGAATTGAAGGATTTAGCCCTTTTTAATTCTGTTAGAACATGTCTTGGAAGTATTCAATGGAAAAACGGACAGGATCTCTGTCCTGATACATTATATTTAGATAGTGAAGAAATAGAGCACCACTAATCTAAATTATCCTTCTCTTCAGCCACAAAGCAAATACAGGGTCAAGAATAAATACTCTACTTCCTCTTGTATCTATTAATTCTTTCCTTAGCAATGCAGATTTAATTTTCGCAACATTAGCAGATGTACCAAGATTATATTTCTTAATTGTTTCCATTGAGCTTAATCCCCCATTATTATCACCCATGATGGCTTTAAGAAAATTTATCTGAGAATTGCTAATATCCTCATATTCATTTTCATATAATGACGAGTTTTGCTCAAGCAAATTTTCTATTGATTTATCAATAATATCCTGTGTTACTTTAATAACGGTATTAATCCATATTATATGTGATAATTGTTGTACATAATAAGGATGGCAATCCATCAGCTTAACAATCTGTTTGGCAAATTCTGTATCAATCTTCTTATTAGTAATGTTGAAGTTTTTTATTATAAACGGTACAAAATCTTCTTCCGAAATTTTATCAAGATAAATTACATCTCCAAATTTATAAAATGGCATCGATGGATTATCGAACAGGTTCATCATCATATGCTTTTTACTTCCATATATACAATATGCAGCATTTTTATGATATTGCCAGGCAGACCTTAATCTTTTTTGAAATAATAAAGGGTCATCGAAATATTCTATATTCTGAAATTCATCTATACAAACAATAATCTTCTTCTTTTTCTTTTGAGAGAGTTTCTCCGGCAGGTTTAATATTTCATCATATGATTGTTTAACAATATCAAGGTCGAGCTGAACCTGGAAATCCGTTTTTGAATCAATAGGTATAGTAAATTTCGGTTTTATTTTAGATAAAATTGTCTTAGCAGCACTTAACAATTCCTGTGTTTTACCGTATGATGCTTTTAAAACCTGTTTTATGTAAAGGGAATAAAATTCTGTTTCATTTCTTACATTATACAAATCAATAAAACAGAATATTTTTCCATTTGCTGCAGTTTTAGCAGCTCTTCTTACTAAAGAAGACTTTCCCCACCGGCGTGGAGAAAGCAGTGTGGTATTAATATTATTATCAAAATTTGATAATAACCATTTTAACTCTTTTTTCCGGTTTGTGAAGGCATCTCCTTCAACTACTTTTCCGTATTGAAATGGTGAATTCATAATACTAAATATAATAAAAATTCTTAAAAGTAACCATGTGGTTAGTTACTTATTAGTTAGTTACTAAAGGGTTAGTTTTTAGACTATTGAGATTACAATGTTTAATTGCAGGCATGTAATAGATAAACAATTATACTTGCGCAAACAAGAGATTCAATCCTACTTCTTTCTTTCGAAAAGATACAACTTCAATGTATTGGGTTGTATAGGATATGTTGATGTAGAAGTTTTATTATATGAGTTAAGAATTGGTGCCAGATATTCATCATATTTGGAGCTATCCATTGAATGATAGTCCATCACAAGCCAGAATTTCCCCGGTTTGTGTACATTAACTGTATCCAGAAGCATGGAAAATTCCCAACCATAACCGGTTACAGGCGGTATTTGATCTGATGTATAATAATCTATTATCCATCCAAAATAATGAGGGTAAACATATAGTTCAATATCCGTTGTATCACCGGATAGGCTGTTTATTAACGTTCTGTAATCATTATTCTTGGAAGAATTACCAAAATAGAGTAAAAGTCCGAATATATTTATCAGGATGAATATTACAATAGTTGTATATTGTATCTTTTTCGTGAAATAATTCACCCCCATTACTATGAATGTTAATATATAAGGAATAATAATGCTTAGGTATCTGAAATATTCTATCCATTGCTTGAAAGAAATTAGTATTGCAGTTAAAAATGGAATAGATGAAAGAAGTACAATAAATACACCGGTACTATTTAATTCTGCTTTTTTATATAATTTAATAATTCCTGCCGAGGCAATAATAATAATTATAAAAATTATTACTTCTACCGGATATGAGATTAAATTATTTATGTACCTGTGATAAAACCCCATACCAATATCTTTAATAAATGTGAGGAATTGGTAAACAACTGCCCAGGTAGTTTGTCCTCCGCGCCATGACTGTCCTTTCTTAATCTGCAATATCATTGTATTGAACCAGGGGGAATATCCCCAGGCAATCAATACATATGAAGGAATAAAATATATTAGCTTCTTCATTTCTTTTCTGAAATGGAAAAGTATATATAACAATTCAGAAGCCAGGACAAAGAAGGAAAAATAATGCGTGTATAATGCAAGCAGAGTAAATATGGTATATAAATAAAAACTAAAGCTAAGATAGAATTTTTTATAGTTTGTGGTTTTTTCTATCAGTAGAATAAGGAAGTAAATAGCACCGGCATTAAGGAATAAATTAAGCGATGCCATACGTGCTTCCTGTGCAAAGTAAATATTAAGCGGTGAAATACTGAACAGGAATATAACAAGCAAGCTGCTGGAGATATCCAATACCCGTTTTGATAAAGGATAAATAAAGAATACTGCTGCTGCAGAAAATAAAGCAGACGGGGTTCTTAATACAGATACTGATACTCCGAAGATTTCCTGCCATATTTTTAAAACAAAGTAATAAAAGGGAGGATGTATATCACCGGCAGTATCTATTATTATACTTCGGAATGTATCCTGGGTAATATGCCATGAAAATATCTCATCAAACCATAAATTCTTCTGAGTTATTAGCAATAGTCTCAAAACCATTGCAAAAGCAAATAAAACTAATAATGACGTTCTCTCTTCTTGTTTAGTCATTCCCCTACTAACTGAACTATAATCTTCCTCTCCCTCGGTCTTTCGTCAAAATCAATCACAATTATTTGCTGCCATGTACCAAGCATCAGGTCACCTTTGATAAAAGGAATCGTCTGTGAGCATCCAAACAGCGTAGAACGCAGGTGTGCGTGCCCATTGTGGTCTCCCCATGTATCATTATGAAAGTATTTTTGTCCTGAGGGTATCAATTTTTCAAGCAATTGAGGCAGATCTTTCCTTAATCCCGGTTCATATTCAATTGTGCTAATAGAAGCTGTAGAACCGACAACAAAAACCGTAACATTCCCTTCGTGAAGCTCATATTTATCAATAAGCGATTGAACACTTTCAGTAATGTTTACAACATCACAATTGCCTTTTGTGCTTACGGTAAGCTTTTCGGTTTTTATTTTCATGGTAATAATTTTAAGTGAGAGAGTAAGTACATTTTATTACTTACCCAAATTTACCGCTGTTAACTCTTTTTTCTCTCTGATAAAGAACAAATAACCATCTTTAATAAAAAAGGAATCCGGAACGTATGATGAGGTTTCTTTATTTAACGCTTCTTTAAAAACAACTTTATTCTTTTCAAGGTCTATAATATTTATAATATTTGAAAGAACCTGCCTTTCAATGTTCCTGATATCTATTCCCTTTTTTTCATGATAATTGTATATGAGATAGTTATTAAAATGAATATACTCAACAGGTCCTTCAAGCTTAAGTGAATTCACATCAACAGGAAAGTATTCCTTGATTACATCTTCTTCATCACCCTGTACATATATCTCGGGGTAAAAATAACCTTCATATTGCTTTTCGTCATGAATGCTTTTCTCACTAAGTACATCGTAGATATTTACTTCTTCGCGGTATTCTTCAATTATTCCGCCTGTTGAAGTATTCATTTTATAAAATATCTTCGATTCAAATAACTGTTTATAGCCATAAACAAACTCATCGGTTACAAAAAATAAAATGAGTTCATCATTTTTCCATATAAGCTCTCCGGATTTTATATCATGAACATGAATACCAATTGGTTCAGGCATTTCGGGATTCAGAAAGCGGCTTATAATAAAATAATCATTTGTTACACCTTCAATCGAGAACCACCATTTTTCATCCAGCGGAAAATCCCTTAAATAAACTTCTTTACTTTCATAATTTAAAGAATAAAGGAATGCTTCTTTTGTGTAGAGATCTCTGGTTTCACCGACTGTTATTCCCGAATTATTAAAATACATCCGCCATATATTCCCTTTCTGGGAAAATGTAAAATCCGGTTTTATGCTGTTTCCTGAAAATAAGTTTTTAAATACCATAGTTGTATTTAACTATATGGTAAATTCCCTCAGATACCAGGTTTTCTCTAAGTTCTGCTTTATGGTCCATATATTCGGTAACAATATTTGCATAACTGCCGGTTACAATCACTTTACATTGTTTTTTTAGCTGCTTATTTATCCTTGCAACCATGCCGTTCACTGCATCAATTACAGTAAGCACAATTCCTGATTGCAGTGCTTTATTTGTATTTTTACCTATCGGATTATCGGGTACTTTAAGCTCTTTCTTATCGAGTAATGGAAGCTGTGCTGTATAATCATACAATGCAGTATTTAACAAGTTCATCCCCGGAGCAATTGCACCGCCGACAAAATTACCATTTCTTAAAACCACATCATAAGTAATGGCAGTTCCAAGATCAACCACGATAACAGGTTCTTTCTTTTTCCGGTTAAGCTCAAATGCAGCTACCGCATTGCAAATTCTGTCTGCACCCAATGTAACGGGAGATTTAACTTTTAAATTAATCGGTAACTTTACTTTATTATTGATATTTAACGGCTTGATGTTAAACTTCCGGATACTCCAGTGAAATACCGGTCTTATCAATGCGGGTACAACTGAAGCAATTCCAATATGTGTAATGTTATACCTTACAAATGATGCAACAGAGCGGTTAAAATTTCTTTCCTGTTCAATAACATCATCATCAATGACAAGCCGTTTAATTATCTTATCATTGCTAAACAGTGTGAAATGTGTATTTGTGTTGCCTATATCTATGGCTAAAATCATATAGGAAAAATAAAAAAAGCGTTCTCTGGTGAGAAAAGAACGCTTGAACTTGATATTTTAATTGCTGTATCTATCTGCTCATCTCCATTTTTTTAATTTCGTCCCTGATGAATGCGGCCTTCTCATAATCTTCTTTCTCTACTGCTTCTTTGAGGTCTGATTTAAGCTTGTTCATTCTCTTAATAAACGGGTCAACATTTTCGGGTATTTTTGGTGTAAATTCCGTTTGCTTTTCCTGCTCGCTTTCTTCTTCGATATCCTCTTCCTTTTCCGGAATAAAGCTTACTTCGTTCATTACATCTTCCGAAACATAAATAGGAACTGCAAATTTTAAAGCAAGAGCAATAGCATCGGAAGGTCTTGCATCAACTTCATCAACACTGCCAACATCCATTTTTATTTTTGCAAAAAACGTTCCGTCACGAAGCTCATTTATAAAAACATGGGAAATTGAGAATCCCAATTGCTCTATTATATTTTTTAACAGGTCATGAGTCAGAGGTCTTGGCGGTTTAATACCTTCAAGCTCAAGTGCGATATGCTGCGCTTCAAAGCTTCCGATTATAATCGGTAATCTTCTGTCTCCTCCCACTTCCTTTAATATCAATGCGTAGCCACCGCCGCCCGGTGCGGGCGTTGGTGATAAACCCATAATGTCTACTTGAACTCTTTCGCCTTCCATAACTTAATTTGATAATAATTTTTTAAATTCTTCAGTTAATACCGGTAATATTTCAAATACATCTCCGACTATTCCATAATCTGCAATACCAAAGATTGGTGCGTCTTTATCTTTATTGATAGCAACGATACATTTAGATGTAGACATACCTGCAAGGTGCTGAATTGCACCGCTGATTCCTACCGCTATATATAAGGTTGGTGAAACTGTCTTTCCGGTTTGTCCAACCTGTTCCGAATGCGGTCTCCACCCTGCATCCACAACAGCACGTGATGCACCAACTCCTGCACCTAACACTTTTGCTAACTCTTCAACAAGGTGGTAGTTTTCGGGACCTTTCAATCCCCTGCCGCCCGAAACAATTATGTTAGCTTCTGCTACATCTATTTTTTCATTGCTCACTGTTACTTCATTAACCTGTACTCCAAAATCAGTATCGTTTAACTCAATTGAAACCTTTTCTAATTCAGGAGTTGATTCCTCAACTTTTTCTGCCTTAAAAACGTTCGGTCTCAAAGAGAACATCTTTATTGAAGATGTTATTTTAATATCTATTATCGCTTTACCTGCATAAACAGGCCTGGTTGCAATAACGTCCCCGTTCTCTACTTTTAAATCTATAACATCTGCTGCAAGCCCTGCTTCAAGCTTTGCCGATACTCTTGGACCAAGGTCTTTTCCCATTGCTGTAGCTGAAAGCAGTATTATATCAAAACCTTTTTGCCTGCATATTTCAGCAGCTATTTTTGCAAAAGCAGTTGTAGAATATTTATTTAATCTTTGATTTTCAACAGCAATCACTTTGCTGATTCCGTATTTACCGAGCTCATTGGCTGAACTTACAGCGTTATCACCAATTACCAATGCTTCTGCTTCGCATTGAAGCTCTTTAGCAAGCTTAACAGCTTCGGATACTGTTTCAAATCCTGATGCTTTAATTTGATTATCTCTTGTTTCAATGAATGCTAAAATTTTTGCCATTATATTACCTTTGCTTCCTCTCTTAATAAACGAACTAATTCAGGAACAGCAGTAGCATCAGTTCCGATAATTTTACCTTTAGATTTTCCATGAGGAAGCCGCATACTTATTACTTCAGTTTTGTTATCTGTAAATGAAGGCTGTTTTTCTTCTATTGGTTTACTTTTTGCCTGCATAATACCTTTAAGGTTTGGATAACGCGGGTTATTCAATCCTTTTTGTGCAGAGATTACTACAGGCAGTGATGATGTAACAATTTCTTTGCCGCCTTCAATTTCTCTCTCTGCTGTTACAGTACTGCCTTCTATTTTTAAGTCAACTACAACACTAACAGACCGTAAACCGAGAAACTCTGCAGTTAATGTACTAACCTGTGAATCATCATAATCAACAGATTGTTTACCGAAGAATATGATATCAGGGTTGATTTCTTTTAAAACATCGGCAAGATTTCTGGCAACGCTGTATGAGTCAAGCTCATTATCAGTTTTTACAAGAATTCCTTTATCAATACCCATCGCAAAAGCTTTACGAATAGTTTCTTTAACACCATCTCTGCCAACTGAAATAACAACAGTTTCACCACCGTTTTTCTCTTTAAGCTTCAAAGCTTCTTCAACTGCAAACTCATCATACGGGTTGATTATGTAAGTTACGCCTGCCGGGTCTATTGATTTTCCATTCCCCCCAACTTTTACCTTTGTTGTTGTATCGGGAACCTGGGAAATACATACTGCAATTTTCATAATTTCCTTAATTTCATTAAATTAAAATTGAAAATAATTCAATAAAGTTTCTTTTTCAATTGACGAAAAAATCCGTAATATTCACTCATTACGAGCTGTTAATTAATAGTATATTCATTTTAATACTAAAACATCTAATTATCATAAAGTCTTATTATATAAGAAAGCGAAGTAATCCCATAGATGATACGATTGATTTTGGGATTGCTTCGCTTTTCTTATTTACTAAATATTATAAAATAAAACAAATACTAATCATTTGTTTAATACTTCAGCAAATGATCGAGCTCGCAATATGTAACTTTATTGTTACTTCTTATAATTCTTCATTACATCTTCCATCTTCTTCATTTCTTCCTTCAGACCTTTGCTGTCCTTCATGTCTTTCATGTCAAATAATTTATCCATATCCAAAAATTCAATATCTTTGGGTACTGTAAATACATCATCAGAAAATTTTGCATTTACATCAAGCGATTTAACTGTCATTGTTGATTTTTCCATAACAATTTTTAATGGAATCTGTTCATTATAAACTGAATATTTGGTTCCATTTTTATCTTTGTAAATAATACATTTTTTACCATTCACTTCTTCTTCACCGATTTTTTCGCAATCTTTGCAGCCCTCTCTGAAATTTAAAGGATTAAATTCTTTCTTTCCTTCATTCTCTTCCTTAAACGATTTCGGGTCCATCTTCATACCAACTTTCTTTTCTGCAATACTGGTAACTAAATATATCATCTGACCGTCTGAGTATAAATCACTCATTGTCTTTTGCCCGTGAGTTGTTACATCCATATTTACTTTCAGATTTTTACCTTTTGAATAAATATCATATGTACCCTGTATATCTCCTGTTGCATCCATAACGTAATGAACCGGAGTATTTTCAGTAATTGTTTCAGAACTGATTTCTGTCTTCTTTTCTGACTTATCACCTGCAGCATCTTTATTTGCTTCATCTTTTTTTCCGCATCCCGATACCAGGAAAACAGAAATCAACACTATTGTGAACAGGTTAAAGAAGAATGATTTGTTATTTTTATTATTTAGCATATTGTTTTGAATTTATTTTATTATTTTTGAAAGATTAAATTACATTTCTTCTATTATATTTTTTAAAAAATTATCGTTATAAAATTCGTTAACCTTTTTATAAAGATTTTCAATTCTTGAAAAGTATTCATTATATATATTAAAATTGTATGATTTCACATTAGCATTTTTGTCTATTATTAATAATCTATAAATAAGATTTTTCTTATCAATATTCCCATTTTCATAATAAGCAGAAAAATTTGAATCTAAAGCAACAGTCTCATTTTTCAAATCTAATTCATATCTGCCTATTGTATTTGAAGCATGCCATTTTAATTCTTTTAATTCAGTTTTGACAATTAATTTATCCAGTAAATCTACAATTTTCATTTGTATCTAAATATAATTTTTAATTAAGTTAATATTTGTTGCATCTATTAAAATATTATCAATTCTCTGGCATATTGCCATTTGAGTGCTATGAGTAACATTATTTCCACCCTCAAGATCATTAAGATTTATCGTTAAATCATTTAAATGTTTTTTTAGATCTTCTATTTCCTTAAACTCATCTTTTTCCTTTATAACTGCTAAAGCAGAATTTAATGACATAATATCTTTTCTTAATTCCCTCATATAAATAACAGCATAATTATAATTTGGTTGATTTATACTGTAAATAATATCTCTGCAAGCATTCATAATTGATTGCGAAAGGTCAAGAACACTATTGTAATTTACTGAATATCTAATATCCCTCTTTGTTTCAATTGCTGCAATTGAAGCTGTTTTAATTTTTAATAATTGATAAATTGTATAAATAAATCCTAAATAAGTAATAAATGAACCAGTAGCTGAAATTTTATTGGATATATCCATATCTTTGTAGTTAAAAATATTTACTATACTGGGTAAATTATAATACAAAAACAGAGGGAAAATAACAGCAATAAGAATGGGTATAAAATAATAATATTTATTGATTTTTATAATCTTTTTCATATATATCAATTAAAATATGATCAATGTTGTCATTTGTGACAGCATCTAAAGCTGTTTCGTTATTAGCAATAGGCCAGTTTTCATCTATACATATTTTCCTTAATTCATCTTTCATACGTTGAAAATTTTCTTCCCTATATTCTTTTGCAACTTTAGAATTTAAAAATTCACTTAATGTCATGATATTTCTATTATTTCTAATTATGTTATTGAAGTAAATTAATGATTAATTTTACTAACTTAAAACATAAAATTTTTCTACATAAGCATTTTAAAAAGTTATATGTTATCTTCTTTACTAATATAATCAGGTTTTTTTACATATTGAATAGGGTCTTCAATCCCTGCCAATTGAAATCCCCTTAATCTTAAAGCACACGAGTCACACTCGCCGCATGCAATATCATTATTTGTATAACATGACCATGATAATTCAAAAGGTACATTCAGCTCTGCACCTTTTTTTACTATTTCAAATTTCTTTAAATTGATGATTGGAGTTTCTATTGAAAGCTTTGTTTCCGGTTTGGTTCCAAGCTCAATAACTTTATTAAAAGCATCATAAAATATTTTCCTGCAATCAGGATAACCGCTTGAATCCTCCTCTACAGCACCTATAAAAATTTTACCGGCACCTATTACTTCAGCCCAGCTTACTGCAATTGATAAAATATTTGCATTCCGGAAAGGTACATATGAGGATGGTATTCCTTCATATTCAAGATTTGCTTTTGTAACATCAATTTTGGAATCGGTTAATGAAGAGCCGCCAATTTGTGAAAGGAATTTTATATCTACAACAAGCTTTTCTTTTACTTTGAAATGAGCTGCAATATCATTGAACGCTTTTAATTCTCTTTGCTCAGTCTTTTGCCCGTAATTCAGATGCAAAAAAGCTAATTCATAATCACGTGCTGCAATTGCAGCCGTAACAAGTGAATCCATTCCCCCGCTGATAAGTACGATAGCTTTTTTTACCATCACATTGCGAGCCAATAAAATTGCATTAGTTAATTAAATTAAAAATATCTTTTAATACATAATAATGTTCTATTGATAAGAAAGCGAAGCAATCCCAAAGATAGATCATAAAATTTACAATCTTGTAATCTGTTGTATCCGAAATTCTGCATCAATCACAATTTACAAGGAGTACAAGTTTAATTATAAGTCTGGAGTTGTTCATGCAAAATCTATTTAATGAAAATATATTCGCTCTTATATCAGTGACCCTCCCGAAGCCGTTTCACTTATTCGGCTTGCCTGTTTTCTATTACAGATATACTAAGCCGGATAGTTTTCAAGGGGTAATCTGTTAATCTCAATCTGGAGTTGTTAATATTATCTATCAGTAAATGTACAAACATCCATATCTATATCAGTAACCCCTTGTCTATCACCAATTGCAAATTTTCCAATCTTTCAATTTTCCAACTTTTCAACTTTTCAACTTTACAACCTTCCAACCTGCAACTTGTAACCTCCAACCTGCAACTTCCAACCACCAATTCGTCATTCGTAATTCATCATTCGTAATTGTTTAAACGCCTCTTGCCAGCGGGTCCCATATATACTTATGCATTTGCAATTGAAACCGCACATTTATCCTGTCATCAAGTATCCATTTTGCTATATCTACGTTCGGAATTTTATTAAATACAGGCGACATTAACACTGTTACTTTATTCAATAAGTCATATTCTTTTATCTTTTCAACTGACCAATCATAATCTTTCCTGTTTCCGATTACAAATTTTACTTCATCAATTCGTTTTAAATATTGAATATTTTCATATAAATTCTTGTCCATCATTCCGCTTGATGGAGTTTTCAAATCCATTATTATCTTAACTCGCTTATCAAGTGTTTTAATTGATAATGAGCCCGCAGTTTCTATCATAACAAGATAATCTTTATCGCTTAACTCCTTCATCAGCTTATGCACATTCAACTGAATCAACGGCTCACCGCCGGTTATTTCAACAAGCTTACAATTGTATTGCTCAATCTCAGCCATTATTTCATCCAGTGTCATTTCTTTTCCTTCATAAAAAGCATACTCAGTATCGCAATATGAGCAGCGGAGATTGCAGTATGTTAACCTAACAAATACACATGGTCTTCCCATCAGGGTTGATTCACCCTGGATGGAGTAGAATATTTCGTTGATTTTCAGGGTATCAGAATCCTGCATAATAAAATTATTTCTTTATTTATAAAATGTATCTAAATTATCATCTCAATTTCAAAACCTTACCAAATAGAAATTTGGTAAGGAGTAGTATAACGAAATTACCAAATAGTCCTGCTGTAATTATAAGGATTATCCGGTAAGAAGATAACAAAATTATTCCCGCTTCTGCGGGAATTCAATCTGCATTTCTGCTGATGCATTCGGAGATTCGAATATTCTAACGCATAATTCCTGAAAATTGTTGCTTTTCATCTCTTTTAAGCTGTTATAAATCCTGTTACATAGGTCGCTGCAAATATTTTCAACTGTGGAATGATATGACACAATTACCCTTTTCATATCATGTTTTTCCACGAAATCCCTGACTATTTTGTCGTTTTCCCAGCATAAAAATGCATGGTCAAGCTCATCTATGATGGGTTTTACCGCTACTGCAAGGTCATAAAAATCAATTATCATCCCGTTTTCATTGATTTCCCCGGTTATTTCAACGACCATTTTGTAAGAATGCCCGTGCAGATTTTTGCATATTCCGTCATGGAAAGGCAGCCTGTGACCCATTTCCCAGCGGAATTCTTTTGATATTTTCATATATCACAAAATTAACTAATTTTCACTCCAATTTAAAGTGTTACAATATATTATGAAAAACATTATTATTAAACAGGCAAACAATGATAATGAGATTAAAATTATTAAGCAGTTGTTTCTTGAATATGCAAATTCATTAAACTTCGACCTTTGCTTCCAGGATTTTGATAAGGAGATTGAAGGACTCCCCGGCAAATATGACCTGCCAGCCGGAAGATTATTAATATGTTATGTTGATGATACCCCCGCTGGTTGTATAGCACTTAGAAAAATTGACGATGAGATATGCGAAATGAAACGGCTGTATGTTAAACCCGAATTCAGAGGTTATAAAATCGGACTCAAGCTTGTTGAATATTTACTGAACGAAGCAAGAAATTCTGGTTACAAAAAAATGAGATTAGATACTTTACCTGTTATGGATAAAGCTATAAATCTGTACAAGCAATTTGGTTTTTATGAAATTGAACCTTACATATTTAATCCCCTTCCCGAAGCAAAGTATATGGAGAGAGTTCTTTAAGTTTGTTAAGTTTGTTAAGTTTATTAAGTTTAAAACTAATTGCGAGCTCAAACATTTACAGATATACTTAATTGATAATAAGATTTTAACATTAATTTATATACCTGACTAGATAAGGAAAGCGAAGCGGGTACCCTATGGGTCAATGGCATTAAGTTAAGAAATGTAAAAAATATCCATAACAAAATAATTTTTATTGTTTAAATGAAATATAAAAGTATGTTTATATTATACACTAATGGATTTATTTTTTTTCAGGTTAGAAT
>RPQH01000036.1 GCA_003820375.1 Ignavibacteriota bacterium | reverse complement strand
TATAAACCTTATAAACCTTATAAACCTTATAAACCTTATAAACCTTATAAACCTTATAAACCTTATAAACCTTATAAACCTTATAAACCTTATAAACCTTATAAACCTCTATCCTCCCTGTACAGCTGTAACTATTTCTATTTCATCATTTTCATTAATAACCGTTTCATCCCATTTGGATTTAGGAATAATGGTCATGTTCAATGCAACAGCAATTCCTCTCGGCTCTTTGCCGTTCAATCTTTTTGTAATAAATTCATTTAAAGTTATTTTAGAATCTAAAACAGATTCTTCGCCGTTAATTTTTATATTCATATCTTTTGTTCTTTGAAAAATCTTGATAGCTGAAAATTCTCCAATGTTTTTGATTCAATTCCTGTTGAAATCTGTCCGGATAATTCATAAGCAGTTACAGGAGTTAATAAAATACCATGACGGAAATGCCCGGTTGCAAAAAACAGCCCATCAATCCCGCATCCGCCGATTATCGGCTCATGGTCTCTGCTGCCGGGGCGTAAGCCCACATCAATAGAAATAATCGGAAGGTCATATATTGACGGCATTGCTTCCCAGCCGCGTTCAAGCAATTTATATATTTCCCCTGCAGTTGGATTAATATCAAAACCCATTTCTTCACTGCTTGCACCTAAAATAATCCTGCCGTCATGCTTGGGCAGGATATAAACATCAGGAGCTCTGACCATATGCTGAAGCTTATAATTTTCATCCATCTTAAGAGAAATAATTTGTCCCTTGACCGGGCGTACAGGCGGTTTAAGCTCTTCAGGTATTCCGTTAATTTGTTTTGACCAAGCACCCGCTGAAACAATCGCTCCATCGCCGTAAACGATACCCTTTTCAGTATTAACACCTTTTATTTTGTTGTTCTCTATAATTACAGAATCAACTTTTGTGTATTCTGTAATTTTACCGCCTTTATTAATAATAGCTATTTTTAATGCATTCAGCATTTCACGGTTATCAACCTGAGCATCTTCTGCAATCCATATTGCACCCGAGCATTTAGGTGATAACAATGGCTCCAGTTCCCTGGCTTCCGAACCGGTAAGCCATGTTACAGGCATTTTCACTTCTTCACGAAAAACATAAATGCGTCTTAACCTTTCATTATCATCCCTGTCCAGCCCTACCATGAGTGAACCTGATTTATCAATATGAACATGTATACCTGAATCTTCTTCAAGCTCTTCAATAAATTCCGGGTAAAGGTCAAAACTTTTCTTGCATAAGCGGAAAAGCTCAATCTCTTCGAAGCCAAGTTCAGCTTCAGGAGCAAGCATTCCAGCAGATGCCCAGCCGGCACTTTTTCCTGCTTCACCGCGTTCGATTATTTCAACATCAAATCCCTTCCGCAGCAATTGCCACCCTGTTGATAATCCAATTACTCCCCCGCCGATAATTATTATTTTATCCAATTTTCATATTTATGATTTTTATAATATCATCCCTTCGGGATTAGTCATTTCAATTTTTCAAATCTGCAATCTTTAATCTGCAATCTTTAATTTGTAATCTGTTACCTTCAACTACTTCACATAAATCTCAGCGCCTTTTTTAATAAACTCTTCGCTTCTTTCTTCCATCCCAACTTCAATTGCTGCTTCTTCCGTCAAACCATGCTCTTTAGCATACTTCCTGACATCTTCCGTTATTTTCATTGAGCAGAAATGCGGTCCGCACATTGAACAGAAATGTGAAAGCTTTGAACCTTCCATCGGCAATGTTTCATCATGGAATTCTCTTGCAGTATCCGGGTCAAGTCCGATATTGAATTGGTCTTCCCATCTGAACTCAAACCTTGCTTTTGATATTGCATTATCCCTAACCTGTGCACCGGGATGACCTTTCGCTAAGTCTGCTGCATGAGCGGCTATCTTGTATGCTATCACTCCGTCTTTCACATCCTTCTTGTTAGGTAAGCCGAGATGTTCCTTCGGTGTAACATAGCAAAGCATTGCACATCCATACCAGCCAATCATAGCGGCACCGATAGCACTTGTGATATGGTCATATCCGGGAGCAATATCTGTTGTTAAAGGACCAAGTGTATAAAATGGAGCATCATAACACTGCTGAAGCTCTAAGTCCATATTCTCTTTTATCATATGCATTGGAATATGTCCCGGCCCTTCTATCATAACCTGAACATCTTCTTCCCATGCAATTTTGGTTAGCTCGCCAAGTGTTTGAAGCTCCGCAAATTGTGCTTCATCGTTTGCGTCTGCAATTGCACCGGGACGCAGTCCGTCACCGAGTGAAAAAGCTACATCATATGCCTTCATAATTTCACATATTTCTCTGAAATGTGTATAAAGGAAATTTTCTTTATGATGAGCAAGGCACCATTTAGCAAGGATACTTCCGCCGCGTGATACAATTCCGCATGAGCGGTTTGCCGTTAAAGGTACATATCTCAGTAATACACCTGCATGAATTGTAAAATAATCTACTCCCTGTTCTGCCTGTTCTATTAATGTATCTCTGTACATTTCCCAGGTAAGCTCTTCAGCCTTTCCGCTGACTTTTTCCAATGCCTGGTAAATCGGTACAGTACCTATTGGCACAGGTGAATTGCGGATTATCCACTCGCGTGTTGCGTGAATATTTTTTCCTGTCGATAAATCCATTACAGTATCAGTGCCCCATTTTGTCGCCCATCTCATCTTCTCAACTTCTTCCTCGATAGATGATGCTACTGCCGAGTTACCAATATTAGCATTTATCTTAACAAGGAAATTCCTGCCAATTATCATCGGCTCTGTTTCAGGATGATTAATATTTGAAGGAATGATAGCCCTGCCTTCAGCAACTTCTTTCATTACAAACTCAGGAGTGATTATATCAGGGAGATTTGCACCCCATGACATACCTTTATGCTGCCAGTTCATCTTGTTAGCCATGAAGCGGTTCTTTAAACCCATTTCCATTGCCTGCTCACGCCCAAGGTTTTCACGGATTGCAATGTATTCCATTTCAGGAGTAATAATACCTTTGCGTGCATAATGCATTTGAGATACATTCATTCCGGGTTTTGCACGGAGAGTTTTTCTTTTCAGTCCAGGGAAAGCTTTAAGCAATCCGGTATCTTTTTTCCGTGCCCATTCTTCATGTATAGGGTCAGTATAACCGTTATCTTCAGGTTTAACTTCTCTTCCGAAAACTTCCTCAACATCATTTCTGTCATTTATCCATTTTGAACGGATTGCAGGAAGCCCTTCTTCCACATTGCAATCAGCTTTATCATCGCCCCATAACCCGCTGGTATCATAAACGCGGACAGGTTCGTTCACTTCTATGCTTCCGTCTGGAAGATGAGTTTTGGTCAGTTCAATATCCCTGAACGGTACTTTCACATCATCAAAAAGCTTACCTTTCACATACACCTTTTTACTGGCAGGAAGGAATTCTTTTTTCCCGTTGCCGTTTGAAGAATTGTTATTATCCATAATGATTATATAATTTATTTTCTAAATTCTATTCTGCACTTGTCATTCCCGCGAAGGTGGGAATGACATACGAGGGCTATCACAACAAAAAAACCGCTCACCTGTTGGATAAGCGGTTTGGAAAAATCTTTTATTTTTTCCTACGCCGGCATTACCCGGATCAGGTTCATTGGGTATGTTCTCAGCCCTGGTAGAGCACCCCTGTTTGCAAATATAAATAACAGAATCCAAATAACAAATAGCAAATAACCCCAAATGGACTGCTTCGCAGCAAATGGAAAATAACAAAAAAAAGAGGCTGCCTTTTAAAAACAGCCTCTTGTAAATCAATATTTTAATTTATTATAATTATTTAGCAACAATTCCTGTTGTACCGACAGCAACTCCTGTTATTGCATTAAGATTAACTGCAGTCAGGCTTCCATTATTGTTTACTGAAAATACACTAATAGTATGGTTTCCGGAATTAAGGGAATATAAATACTTGGAGTCATTGCTTAAAGCCATGTCAATAGGCATGGTATTCATTCCTACGTTTGCGGTAATTCCATCAGAATTTAGAATTGTTAATTCTCCGCGTGAATCCAGACTATACCCGGTAATTGTTCCGCTTCCGGTATTAGAAGTGTACGAATAGCTGCCGCTGTTTGTAATTACTACCCAGCAAGCTGCTGTTTCTGTTGTACGGACCGGTCCTGAAATCCAGGTAATAGAACCATCCTGGTTTACTGTATAAGATGACATGGCACTTGAATCAGTCATTCCTTCAAATGCTTCGGAAACTATTATCTGGTTTTGGTTTCTGAATGCGAACCCGAAAGGTGTTTTACCTGCAGACGGGAATATATTAGGTCCATTAACCGTGCCATCAGAATTTACAGTATAAGTAATTATTTTATTACTCATCTTTTCTGTAACTACAATAACAGTACCGGAAGTATTGAAAGATATTTGCGCCGGTCCGGGTGCATCACCCATTCCGCCATTGCTTAGATTTCTTGTTGAATTTGGTATTGCAGTTAATGTACCATCATCTGTTATTTTGAATCCTGATATATTTCCGCTGCTTCCTGCATTTAGTACATATACCAGATTTCCTTTGACAGTTACACTAATTGGCATAAAACCTCCGGATGGAGTTCTGCTTTTAAATTCCAGACCATTACCTGTTACTTTAAAAACGGAAACATCATTACTGCCGGCATTGACAGCAACCAATAAAGAACGGTTATCATTATAACTTAAAGCACCCTGAGAGCCTAATTCCATTCCGGTACCTGTACCTTCTGTTGTATATGCATTTTTCAGGGTAAGGCTGCCGTCAGCTCCTCTCTGGTACCACGATACGTAATTTCCGGCAACTTGATTTGTCTGTGTATAAACTGCATCAGGCGGTCCTGATGTTACACCCGGATTAATACCAAGTTCTTTACATGAACTTAGGAATATTAATCCTGCTGTTAAAACTGCTAATATTGGAACTAAAAGTTTGCTTGACATACGTAACCTCCGTATAATTAATAATTTTAAAAAGCGATTTCACTATATCGTCATATATAAAATTGGAAATCTGGTCTTAAAGTTCGCATGAAATTAAGAAAAATTGCAGTATAACTTGCTGTAGTATATTAAGATATGAAACATATAATTAACAGCAGTTTAGCTGTTATATATTTATAATTGCAAGAAGCAAATATTTGTCGTTAATTTATATGTAATATTGAAAGTAATATTGAAAAGTAATCACTAGTTGTCTTCAGCTAAGCGTATAATAATCTTCTTTTTCCATTTTCACCTGCCGAATAAGCTCTGCACGGACAAGGTTGACCAAAATCCTGCTTGCTCTTCTTTCGGAAAGGTTAAGCAATGTTCTGAAATACTTCAGTGTTATTCGTTCATGCTTGGTAAGATAATCAAGAAGAAATTTTTCCTTATCACCAAGCATTAAGATTAACGGAGGTGCATCTGGGTGTGATTTCTTAAGTACATTCACGGTCTCTTTTGATGCAAGTACGCTTTTATCTTTTATCCGGATATAAACCCTGCTGGATTTTTCATCTTTTATAGAAGGGTTTTCAACTAAACGGTGCGGTTTATTTTTGCTTTCAGGAATATTAATAGCAACAACATCTCTTCTGTATATATGAAGTATTTGTGTTTCGTATTCAATTTCCGGTGAGCAGTAAAACTTAGCAGCAAGATCGATAAGTTCAATTTCGCCTTTTTCGCTTTCAACACCAACAACCGACCTGTCATCATCGATACCAAATAAAATCACTCCGCCTTTTGTATTAGCAAAAGCAATCATTTCTTTCGCAATTTTTTCAGCAGTTGAGAACTTTCTCTTAAACTCCACTTTTCCGTTTTCACCGTTCTCAATAAGTTCGTGTAGTTCAAATAAAGTCATCTGTAAATAACAATAAATGTTTTTTTGAGCTATGCTTTAAAGATCAATAATTATTTTCCGCCAGAGCTGTCAAGATAGCTTTGAAGCATAATAGCAGCGGAAATAATATCAAGGTTACTTTTATTCTGCCGGTTCTTTTTTTTCATACCAGACTCCAGCATAGAATCTAACGCCATTTTGGACGTAAATCGTTCATCCCACTCTATCACTGCAGCATCAACAGACTGTTTATTAAGCATCTCTTTAAGAGAAGCAATAAATTTATCCACTTCTGCGGTTTGAGCAGTTTTATTACCTTTCAGGTTCAAAGGATAACCAATAATAATCTTAACAGCATTATTCTCTTTAACCAGATCAATAATTTTGTTTAAAGACTTATTATCATTAGGGATGGCCTGTTTTCCAAAAGCAATCGTGCCGGTTTCATCACTCATAGCTATCCCAATTCTTACAGTGCCGTGGTCAATACCTATAACACGATAATGGTTTTTTTCCATTTAAAAACAGAATTTTAAAAAATAATTTACATGCAATATATATAAATATTGCAAGTAAATTAAGCTATGAAGCAACACCTGTTTATACCAGCGGTTTCTTCAGGAATTCTTTTAAAAGCTTACCTGCTTTAAAATGGATTTTTTTCCTTGCAGGAACAAAGACAAATTCCCCTGTTTTCAGATTTCTTGCTTTAGGTTTTGGTTTTGTTGTTTTTATTTCAAAAACGCCAAAATCCCTGATTTCGATTCTCAAATCGGGCTTTGCTGTCATCAAAAGCTCTCTAATTGAATCAAAAAGTGCATCTACAACAGCTTTTTCGGTAAGCTTCTTATTCTCGAATTTGTGTGCAAGCTTCAGCTCAATGTCCTTTTTCGTTAATGTTCTTACCCTTGTCTTTGTTTGCTGTTGTGTGTTTTCGGTTACGTTCTCTGCCATGTTTATCTCTCCTATCTGAGTTAAATATTTGCTTTTTCTGTATTTAAAGAAGCAAATCTTTTAAAATAAAAAATTAATGAAATTATACTCATCACTATACACAATAAAATCAATCCTTGATAATAAAGTTCCACATTTTCAATATGATAAAAAGAAATAATATTTTTCTCTTCTTTGAGCCCGGCAATTATGACAGAAATAAACAAAGTAAAACCAATCAGGAAGGCAGCGGCTTTTCCAGCCCAATTTGAAGCAAGAACGATATGATGCTTATTTTTAATATAGATACCACCGGAAAAAATCAATAAATCACGTAATGCTATTATTATGAGAAACCATAAAGGAATCAAACCCTGCATTAACAATACCAATGCAATGGAAATAATTGTTAATTTATCTGCAAGCGGGTCAATAATTTTTCCCAGTTCTGTGATTTCATTCCTTTTTCTGGCAAAATATCCATCAAGTATATCTGATAACCAGATTAGAAAAATTATTCCTGCTGAAATAAGAAATTTATGTTCAATACTGCTTACCAGGATATATATGCATAAAATAAGAAGAATAAATCTTAATAAGCTTAATTGATTCGAAATATAGAATAATTCTTTTTTATTCAATGATTTTTTGAAAAAATTTTAAAAATCTTTTCTGAAACTTTTGACACGTTAGCAGGTTATAAATAATTAATATCACTTAATTAATAATAAATTAATTATAAAAAATAAATGCAATTCAACAAGGGTAAATACAGAATTTACATTCGTGTATAGTAAAATTATTTATATAAAATGACTTTACTCTAAAGTTCAATTTAGGTCATAAATACAGTATATACTCTTTATTACTTTTTTATTACACATCACTTTATTATTTTGCCAGTTATGCTATTTGTTTTATACAGTCGAATTTCAATTTTTATATTAATAATGATGTTTTTTAAGCAAAGCACACTCATATCACAGGTTAATGTTGATTTTGTTGAATATGACCTTGAAAACGGGCTTCATGTAATCTTAACAAAAGATAATTCTAATCCAATTGTTAGTATTGATATATGGTATCATGTAGGTTCAAAAGATGAGGATACCAACAGGACCGGGTTTGCTCATTTATTTGAGCATATGATGTTTCAGGGTTCAGATAATGTTGGGAAAGCAGAGCATTTCAGCTATGTTCAAAAAGCAGGCGGTACTGTGAACGGTACAACAAATCAGGACAGAACTAATTATTTTGAATCGCTTCCATCAAATCAGCTTGAGCTTGCCTTATGGCTGGAATCAGACAGAATGAGCACTTTAAATGTAACACAGGAAAACTTTGATAACCAGCGTGAAGTTGTAAAAGAAGAAAAAAGGCAGAGATACGATAATGTGCCTTATGGAACAAGGTTTTATAACCTGTTCAAGCTTGCATTTAAAAACCAGCCGTACGGGTGGATACCAATAGGCAGTATGGAACATCTGAACGATGCAGACCTCTCGTATGCACAAAATTTTTACAATAGATTTTACAATCCTAATAATGCAGTACTTGTAATATCCGGAGATATTGAATATGATAAAACAAAAGTGCTTGTTAACAAATATTTCGGGGGGCTGGCAAATGGACCTGAGGTCAACAGAAATTATTCTTCAGTAATTTTCAATCAGGGAGAAATTAGAGATACAGTTTATGATAATATTCAAATACCGGCTTTATATATCGGGTATAAAATTCCGGGAGTAACTTCAAAAGATATATATCCCCTTGCATTATTAAGTTCAGTATTATCATCCGGAAGAAGCTCAAGATTATATGGTGAGCTGGTTTATAAGAAAAAGCTTGCAAAATCGGTTAATGCTTTCATTTGGGATCTTGAACTGGGAGGCTTATTTATTATCACTGCAACAGCTCTGAAAGGAACAGACCTGAATGATATAGAAAAAGTCATTAATGAAGAGATAGAAAAGATAAATAATGAAAACATTACAGCCAAAGAGCTGGAAAAAGTTAAGAACTCTTCGGAGTCGGAATTTACGAACAGGGCTTTAACAGACCTTGGGAAAGCAGATATGCTGGCTAATTACTGGACATTCTATAAAAATACTTCACTGATTAATTCGGATATAAATAACTATCTTAACGTTAAGGAAGAAGATATTAAAAATACAGCTTCAAAATTTTTAAATAACAATAACAGGGTTGTTTTATATTACCTGCCAAAAAATAATAAGTAGATATAATTAATGGGAAAAGATATAACGGACGGTGTTTCGCAATCAGACAATGTAAATTATTCAGAATATGAATTAAAGAATGGTTTAAAAGTTATCCTTTCAGCTGATAGTTCCATTCCTTCAGTTGTCATAAATCTTTGTTATCATGTCGGCTCAAAGGATGAAGAGAATAACAAAAAGGGCTTTGCGCATTTATTCGAGCATTTAATGTTCGAGGGCTCATTAAACATCCCCTGCGGCGAATATGATAATTTGTGCCTGAATGCAGGTGGTGATAATAATGCTTATACTACGGAAGATAAGACCAATTATTATATAATACTGCCGTCAAATCAGCTTGAGCTTGGCTTGTGGATGGAATCTGACAGAATGCTTCAATTTGCTATATCACAGGAAAGCTTAGATACTCAAAAAGGTGTAGTAACAGAAGAAAAGAAACAGACTTTTGATAACCGCCCTTACGGCTCATTATCATTGGAGTTTCCGCCCCGCTTATTCCCCAATTCTGTTTACGGATGGGATACAATCGGCGAAATTGATGATATCAACAAGGCAACAATGGAAGACATAAAGAGTTTCTTTGAAAAATATTATATACCCAATAATGCAGTACTGACAATTGCAGGAGACCTGGATGAAAAAGAAACAATAGAACTTATAAACAAATATTTTGGCAGCATTCCGCGCGGGAAAAACAGCATTGAAAGAAAACTTCCCGTAAAGGACAGTTTTAAAAGCTCAAGAGATTTTATCACTGATAATATTCAGCTGCCGGGAATTTTTGTGGGATACAGGATTCCAAAAGAATATACTAAGGAAAGTTTTGCATTAGAGCTTTTATCAGATATACTTTCTCATGGAGACAGTTCTATAATGTATAAAGAACTTGTATATGATAAACAGCTATGTTCTGAAGTCGGTGCATATGTAGACTGCAAAGAATTTGCAGGTGTATTTTATTTGTACGCTCTGCTTATGCCGGGTGTTGATGTGGAATCAGTTGAAAAAGTTGTTTACAGGATTATCGATGATGTAACAGAAGGAAAATTACCTGAGCAGGACCTTCAAAAGGCAAAAAACAAATTTGAAACAAAGCATGCTCTAAGGAAACAATCGATATTATCGAAAGCAGATATGCTCACACATTATAAAACACTTTTTAATAATGCAGAGCTGATTAATTCAAACATCGATAATTACCTGAGCATAACAAAAGATGATATTGCTTCAATATCAAAAGAATTTTTAAACGAAAATAACAGGGTAACACTGATATATATACCAAAGACCCGTTAATATGAATTATTATAGAATTTTAATATTAATATTTATTTTATTTATGACCAAAACAGTTTTATCACAGGATGAAAAGCTAGACCGTTCCAAACCGCCGGCACCAAAGCCGCCTAAAGATATTCAATTCCCCGATTATGTAGATACAACACTGGCAAAAAGCGGAATTAATTTACTTTTAATTGAAAACCATAAAGTACCAAGCGTTTCAATAAGATTAGTATTTAAAGATGCCGGCTCTTATTTTGATGGAGATAATTATGGTGTATCTTCTTTTACTGCTGAACTTTTAACTAAAGGTACAAAAACACGAAGTGCTCTGCAGATTGCAGATGAAATAGATTTTTATGGCGGAAGTATTTCATCAGGAAGTGACTGGGATGGGAGCTATATTTCACTTTCAATTCTAAAAAAACATCTTGATAAAGTTATTGATGTTCTTGCAGATGTTGTAATAAATCCTGTTTTTGCCGAAGAGGAGTTAAACAGGACAAAAGACCAGAGAATTTCAAGCATCATACAGAATAAAGATGACGCAGGTGCATTATCAGATAAAATGTTCAATAAAGTAATATTTGGCAGTTCTCCATATGCTCATCCATCCGAGGGAACTGAAGAGAGCATAAAAAATATTACACGTGCTGATATAGTTGATTTTTATCAGAAACATTATTGCCCAAACAAATTAATATTGGCATTCGTCGGAGATATTACACGCGATGAAGCAAGCTCGATAATTGATGAACACTTTAGTAATTGGAAAGAAAAATGTTTCGAAACTGAACTTACTTTTCAAATTGAAACTTTTAGTACTGACGAAAAATCCACTAAAAATTTAAGGAAAAATATTCAATATAATTCTAAAACTATATATATAGTCGATAAACCGGGAGCCGTACAATCGAATTTCCGTATAGGGCATGTAGGGATAGAAAGGAACAATCCTGATTTTATTGCAGTATCAGTAATGAACACTATCCTGGGAGGATACTTTGGCTCAAGGATAAATTTGAATTTACGCGAAAAGCACGGGTTTACTTACGGGGCAAGAAGCGGTTTTACTGCAAGAATCCACCCCGGAGATTTCTCTGTGGATGCTGATGTTCGGAACGAAGTTACTGATACCTCAGTTAGATTGGTTAAGGAAGAACTTAATAGAATTGTGAATGAAGAAGTTACCAATGACGAGCTTCAGACTGTTAAAAATTACCTTACCGGGATATTTCCGCTTCAGCTTGAAACTCCAAATGCAGTTGCTACAAGGGTGATAAATTTAAAACAATATGGGCTTCCGAAAAATTATTACAGTACTTATATAAGCAATGTAAACAAACTGACTAAAAAAGATATTTTAGAGGCTGCCAAAAAATATATTAAACCTGATAATCTTTACGTGGTAATTTCAGGAAATGCTAAGACAATAAAAGATAAGCTGACTAAGATGGGTGATGTGGAGATTTATGACGTTGACGGTAAACGAATTAGCAATTAAAGTTTGTAAATTAACAAAAACGAAATGCAGGAAAAAATAGCTGATAATAAAACTTCAACTGTTCAATCCAATGGTGAAGCAACTTATGGAATGAATGATGTTGAACTTGTTAAATACCTGAACAAGAAAAATACTGAGCTGAGAAATGAAGTCGCAAAAGTAATTGTAGGGCACCGGGATATAATTGACCAGATAATAATTGCAATTTTTTCAAGAGGACATTGTTTGTTAATCGGTGTACCGGGACTTGCGAAGACTCTACTAATCAAAACCCTTTCTGATGTGCTTGAGTTGAAATTCAACAGGATACAGTTTACACCAGACCTGATGCCGTCTGATATTATTGGCACAGAAATTATTGAAGAAGACCTTTCAAAAGGCTCTAAAAGCTTTAAGTTTGTAAAGGGACCAATCTTTGCAAACATGCTTCTTGCCGATGAAATAAACAGGACTCCCCCAAAAACACAATCAGCTTTGCTTGAGGCAATGCAGGAGCATAAAGTAACAGCCGCAGGAAACACTTATACACTTGATGAGCCGTTCTTTGTTCTTTCTACACAAAACCCTATAGAACATGAAGGCACATATCCCCTGCCTGAAGCACAGCTTGACAGGTTTATGTTCAATGTTTGGCTTGAGTATCCTTCAAAGGCAGAGGAAATGGATATTATCAAGTATACAACAAGCATGTATGTCCCGAAATTAGATATTATCCTTAAAAAAGATGAGATAATTGCATTACAGGATTTAGTAAGGCGTGTTCCTGTATCAGATAATGTTATAAACTACACTGTAAATCTTGTAAACAAAACAAGACCGGGCAATGACGGAGCACCTAAATTTATTAAAGACTGGATTAGCTGGGGTGCCGGACCGAGGGCATCACAGTATCTTATTTTGGGTGCAAAGACCAACTCAATCTTAAACGGCAGATACACACCTGAAATTGATGACATACGGAAAGTTGCAACACCTGTTTTAAGACACCGTTTGATAACTAACTTCAATGCAGAAGCAGATGGAGTTAAAACAACGGATATAATCGATAAATTAATAGCTGAAGTTTAATGAAAAAACTCTCTTTGTTCTTTTTTATTTTTTTCCTGGTAATTACTTCAATAGATTGCACCTCTTCAAAAAAAGTTAAAGGAAGTAACCCACAAAAATGGACTTATTTTAAAATACTGGCAGATGCAGATGATGACCCGATTTTTGTAAGACTGCAGGATGACCTGGGTATAGACCCAAAAATGGAAAGATATACAATTATAGTTAATGTGGAAAGCAAAGACCCCGGCCAGCAATATTTATTGTTCGGTGATGAAGATAATCCGAGGAGATATTCGTGGACACAGATTTCGGAGAATGTAAGAACCGGCTTGATTAACTGGACCGGCGGAAGCAAAGAAAACCTGAAGTAAGTTTGTTAAGTTTGTTAAGTTTGTTAAGTTTGAAAATCAGAGGCAGTGTCAGGTGTTAGTTTGAATATTCAGATGAATATAGATTGACCTAATATTATTATAGACAAAGAAGGAATTTAAATTTTCTAAGATTCACCTGACACAAGCGTCAGCTTAAAAAAACCGGATGATTAATAATAGGTGTTAGACAATGGGTTACTGTTATTGATATGTGAGAATTGAATTAACAGTTGTATTATATCAATAACTCCAGACTGCAATTAACTGATTACCCCTTGAAAGCTATCCGGCTTAGATGATTGATAATCTCTTAGTCATGTCATATCATATCATCTTAATTCTTAAATGAATTACTATTTTCCTTCAATATAATTCTTAACTTCAATTATACTCGATTCAAATGCGAACGAATCATATATATTAAAGTAATTATTTTTATCGCATGTATTTTTGTAAGCATATTTTGCAATTTCAACTTTGCTCTCATCAAATGCAAAAATCTTAATTAATTGTTTTACCTGTGCAGAAGTTAAAATATTTTTATCTACAGCTTGCTTCACTACTTCGATCTGTGAACTTTCGAATGACAGCTTGGTTACAGTTGAGACTAAGTTATTAAAATCGCTATCCTTCATTGCCTTGTACCTGCAATCATCATTATTATATTCTATTACAGGGTCATGAACCTTGTAAATACAGTTTCTGCAGGCATCGCAATTGCACTCGCATTTGTTTGTTTGGTGCCAGTTATTATGGTTTGCATAAGGATTATATTCAGCTTTTTTGTAAATATAAAATTTACCGCCGTCATCTATTACTGCAAATAAACTGTAACCTGCAGGAATAAAAACATAATCAGAGAATATGAAAACCTGTTTGGAAGAGTTGCCGTATTGGCTTTGTTTTGACACTTTTAAGAAATATCTGCCTTCAGGCAGCTCATCAACTTGTGTTTCATCAACTGAATTTCCAATTTCTTTTCCATCTATTGATGCAGTGAATAAAGCTCCATCATATAAGGTTATGTATAAACTTGAAACGCTATATTCTGTTGAATATGAAGTACCTGTAATAATAAATAGTATAAGAGGTAGATAGAATAATTTTTTCATAGCTGATAATTTAGTTTTATATATGATTATACAAGATTAATATTTAATTGTTTCCATTCCATCCAGTTTTGAGCCAGTCTTCGTATATCCGTATTTGTTTTTCGGTTGAGCTTAACTCAGGAACTACAAGATAGTTTGGTACTTTTCTGTTTTGGAGTGTTAAAATAACCTTCTTTAGTTTCTTTTCCCTGAAAACGATAAATTCTACTTTTTGTCCTTCTTCTAATGCGGTGAGTTTATTTTCCAATTCCTGGTAAGATAAACGTACGCTGTCAACAGCAGTAATTTCATCTCCTGCCTGCAAACCGCAATCTTCTGCTGATGAACCCTTAGCAACCTCATCTATAATTACTTTATCCCCATGTTGTGATGCATAAATTCCTACTACAGGCTGAATTGTACTATCGTTGCTGGCAAGCTTCAGCCCTGCATACGATAAAAATTCTTCCCAGTTTATTTCGTCTGTTCCATAAACATATTTATCAAAAAATTCTTTAAAGCTTGTACCTGTTATATCTTCGCAAATTAAACGAAAATCATGATTAGTATATCCTGAACTGCCGAGAGGATACCGTTCAAGTAATGTTGTAAATACTTCATCAAGTGTCTTTTTATTATCTGTCCTGTTTCTTATTTCAAGGTCTAATATCATACTAACATGAGAGCCTTTAACATAATAATCCGATTCCATGTTTAATTTATTTGATGTATTCTTCCAGAATTTTACCCATGCATCAAAGCTTGACTCTGCTAACGATTGCACTTTATTCCCCGGGCGTCTCCGGTCCTGTTCAACTGCATTAGCAATCTCATCATAAAAATCCTGCACTTTATATTGCCCGGTTCTCAAAAGCATTAAGCCGTCGTAATATGAGGTTCCTCCTTCAGCAACCCATAACTCTTCTGTATAATTTTCTTTTGTATAATCATAAGGTGTTATTCCTTTAGGGCGAATCTGCTTAACATTCCATGTATGGAAAAATTCATGCGATATTAACCTGAGGAAATCAATATATAACTGGTCATTTTCAAGGGTTTCGGGTTTAACACCAACCACAGTTGAGTTTATATGCTCAGTACCTCCACCGCTTTGCGGACCGCAGTGTACGATAAAAATATACCTGTCATAAGGTATAAAATCCCAAAGCTCATAATTCTTTCTGATTATTTTAGTAAAATCATCTATCAGTTTTTGCCTGTCATAATTTGCTTCTCCGAAAAAGCTTATAACATGTTTTTTGCCATCGACATCAAAATCAAAATCAGTTTGATTTCCAATTTCAAGAGGACAATCAACGAAATAGTCATAATCGGGAGCAGTAAATTGATTAGGTTTTCCTTCAGAACTTTCAAGGCCGGTGGTAACATGCCAATCACCAAAAGGCACTACTTCTAATTCCAAAGGTAATTTCCTGTATTTTTCTGCATACATAAAAACTGCGGCGCCGTTAACAAAGCCGTGGTTTTCATCAAGCCCTCTTGTTCTTAGTCCGGTTTCATTTGCAAATACTTTATATGATACAGTTATATTTTTTGAATTTGCGGTTTCAATTTTCCACGTGCACTTATTGATTTTCTTCCAGAGAAGTGATTTATTATTTTCATCCATTACATTAAAATCAAAAACCCCCGATGCAAAATCAAAAATAAAATATCTTCCCGGTCTCCACACGGGCAAAATCAATTCAATATCTTTTTCATTAACCTGGTCAAGCTTCATCTGCACTTCAAAAATATGCGATTGTGGTTCAGGCATAGAAAGCTTATAAGTAATTTTTGTACTTTTAGCTGTTGACATAAACGGTATTAAAAAAATTAATGTTATAAATAATACTTTTATCATTATCTAATTTCGGGAAAATTAGTTGAATATAATATCAAAAAATTTTGCCTTAAAATTAGTAATAAATTATTACATATTTCAAAAAGGAGAAATTATAACATGGCAGATAGAATGGTAAATTGTATTAAACTTGGTCAGGTATTGCCCGGGCTTGAATCACCTCCAACACCTTCAAAGCTTGGCATGAAAGTGTATGAAAATGTCTCACAGCAGGCTTGGAATGACTTCCTGGAGCTGTTCAAAATGATAATTAATGAATACCGCCTTGACCTGACAAGTCCTATGGCAGATCAGGTTTTTGAGCAAAAAATGGAAGAATACTTCTTTTCTGATAATATAACGCTTCCGGATGGCTACGTGCCGCCCGAAAACAAACCGTAAACTATTAAAAATATTATTACTTAGGTACTTCCTTTTCTATAATTATTCATTATATTTGTAGTGTAGGGAATATCAATATTTGTTATTCTTACTTATTGAAAACTAATTCTCAGCATTTATATCCTGTTATTATTGCATCAAATGCAGAGGAATATTTTTCATTTTAATTAAATGGAGCTTAAAATGAAAAAATTATTATACCTTTTTTTATTTTTTATACTTTGCGTTATCAGGACTTTCGCGCAAGATACATTAGACTCGCCTATTCTTGTGGATCCGCCAATAGAAAAAGACGTTGTAACTAATTTAAACTTAACATGGACACCTGTTGCAAATGCTACTGCTTATGAAGTACAGGTCGCTACAGATGCTAATTTTAATATGCTTATTCCTCTTCAACGTTCTGAAGTTAATACAACCAATCTGAATATTGAGCCGGGCATAGTTCAAACATTTACCAAATATTACTGGAGAGTTAAAGCAAAGAATTCCGGTTTTTCCAGTCATTTTTCTACAGCATTTAATTTTAGAACTGCAGGTACAGCTGTTCAGGAATTAAATTTCCTGAAAGCATATATTTTTAATCTTGTCAACGGTGACCGTATAAACCAGTTCAAAGCAAATGACCTTTTGGAAAAATTAAATCAGGCAATTGATAAAGTAAACGCTAATAATAAAACCGGAGCTATAGCAAAAATATTACAATTTGAATTCAAGGTTTCCTGTTACATGAATGAAAACAATATCTCATATTACGACGGCAATAAAATGCTGGATAATTCAAATGGAACAATTCAAATTCTTGGAGGCGATAATGCAATTTCAAATGAGAACAATGTAAACGTTGATAAATTTGCTCTGAACCAAAATTATCCTAATCCTTTTAATCCGGCTACCGTAATCAGTTATAAAATACCCGATAATGGATATGTTACTTTAAAGATTTACAATTTACTAGGTGAAGAAATTGTAACATTGATAAATAAATACCAGGAAGAAGGTTCATACACAGCAATATGGGATGCATCGAATCTTAGCTCAGGAATTTATATTTACAGGTTAGAATCCGGAAGCTACATTGAATCCAAAAAAATGGTATTGAAAAAATAAATTTTTTACATTCAAAAAAAGCCCTTTTATAGGGCTTTTTTAGTTTATAAACGTCAGTTTTTTATTGTTTTCCTCTTGACTATTTATTTATAATTGTTGATATTTAATATACTAAGTACAAATTTTTCAAAGGGGGAGCTAAATGAAAAAAACGTTACTGCTTTTATTATTTTTATTTATAAATATAACTGGCATAAATTCACAAACATTTTCACCTATTCTGGTAGATCCGCCCATTAATACTGATATGGTAGAATTGAATGTGACTTTAGACTGGACAGATGTAGCAGGTGCACAATATTATGATATAGAAATATCTGTTTACCCGGATTTTAATGAATTGTTATCATATATATTACCACAGCCGTCTGTTTCCAATTTTACATTTCCTAATGGCGTACTTTCTTCCAATACGAAATATTATTGGAGAGTCAGGACTATGGGAAGTGCTGGATATTCACCCTTTTCAACTACATTTAATTTCAGAACTATTGGAACACCTTACGAAGAAACAAATAATTTATCTGTTGATATAACTGATTTGGTAAATACAGACCAATTAAATAATATTCAGGGTAATATATTAATCAACCGTCTTGAAGCAGCAAAACATCAGATAAATCTGAATCATCCTTTTGTTGCCTGCGTTCATTTAGGTACTTTCATTTTCAGAGTGATTATGTTAGAAAATTCTAACATGATATCACAGGATATACGCAATAAGCTTATAAATCATGCAGCAGACATAATAGAACTGCTCGGAGGAGATAATCCTTCTGTCGCTACAAATGAAAATATACCGGTAAAATTTTCTTTAGAGCAGAATTATCCAAACCCGTTTAACCCAACTACCACTATCGAATATTCTATTCCCGAAAAAGGAAATGTCAGCTTAAAAATATTTGATATAACAGGTAAAGAAATAGTAACATTAGCAGATAAATACCAGAATGCCGGTTCTTACATTGTTACCTGGAATGCTTCTAACATAAGCAGTGGTGTTTATTTCTACAGACTTGAGAATAACGGTAATACAACAACAAAACGTATGATTTTAGCTAAATAATTTTTTAAAAATCATGAGAAAAGGGGATTTCAATTCAAAGAAATCCCCTTTTTATTTACATATATTTGTATTAGTACCGGCGTACCAAATATGAGTAAATTCAACATTAACGTAGAAACAAACACAGAAGAAGCTTTAAGGGAAAACCAAAGGTTTCTTTCAACTCTTATTAGTAATCTTCCGGGTTATGTTTACAGAGTAGAAAAAGACGAAAATAGTCAGTGGATTATTGTGTTTGTCAGTGATGGAATATATGAATTAACCGGATATCCTGCTTCTGATTTTTTAAAAGATGGAAAAATGCCTTTTGGCTGGCTGGTTCACCCTGAAGATAAAGCACTCGACAAAGATATTGTTATTGCTGCAATTAAAAATAAAAAACCGTATCAAATAACATACAGAATAAATACTTCCAAAGGTAAAACAAAGTGGGTATGGGAACAAGGAAGAGGTGTTTATTCAGAATCCGGAGAGATGATAGCTACAGAAGGATTCATTACAGATATTACCGAGAAAAAGCTTGTTGAAGAAGAAATATTAAAACGCAATGAAGAGCTTGCCATATTAAATCATATAGGGCAAACATTCAGCAAGCTGGTAATGATAGATGAGATTATTGACCTTATTTTCGAAATGATTGGGAAGCTAATCGATAATAAAAATCTTTACATTGGTTTGTACAATGAAGATAAAGACACAATCTCCTTCCCGGTTTATACTGTTGACGGAATACAAACATCTCAAAATGAAAGAACATTTGGCAAAGGTTTAACTGAGTTTGTGATTAAGACATGCCAGCCTCTGCTTATAGAAGAAGATATTGAAAATGCATTCCGAAAGATGCATATCGAACAACGCGGGAAAAAATCGAAAAGCTTAATATCTGTTCCGATTATGACAGGTGAAAAAGTATTTGGTGTTATTACTCTTCAGGACTATAATAACGAGCATGTTTATACATACAGCCAGATGGAACTGCTCATGACTATTGCTTCACAAACAGCCATTGCCCTTGAAAACACATATCTTTTTACAAAACTAGAAAAAGAGCTTGACGAAAAGAAGCAAACAGAGATAAAAATAAAAGCATCATTAAGAGAAAAAGAATTGCTTTTACAGGAAGTCCATCACCGTGTAAAGAATAATTTGCAGATTATGTCCAGTCTTCTCCGCCTGCAGTCATCACATATTAAAAATGAAGAAGCACAGAAAATTTTCCTTGAAAGCGAGAACAGGATAAAAGCTATGGCAATTGTACATAACAAGCTGTACAATGCCAAAAATTACGAAAATATTGATTTCAAAGATTATATAAAAACTTTAACTAATAATCTGTTTTTATCATACGGCGTTAATACAAATCTTATATATCTTGATATCCGGGTCGAAAATATCGAAGTGAATATTGATACTGCAATTCCTTGCGGATTAATCATTAATGAATTAGTGTCCAATTCATTAAAATATGCCTTCCCTGATAAAAGAAGCGGCCGCATAACCATCAGTTTAAAAAGAGAAGAGAACCAGCTTGCATTAATTGTTAAGGATGACGGAGTTGGATTTGAAAAAGAGAAAGAAGTAATTTCCAGTAATACCCTGGGGATGAAACTTGTCCAGCTTCTTACCGGTCAATTAGATGGAAAATTAGAAATGCGGAATTGCGATGGAGCTGAGTTCCGTATTAACTTTAAAGAGCTAAGCTACAAAAAGAGAACCATTTAATTATTCACCAATAATTTTCACTAACACTCTTTTTCTCCGGATACCGTCAAACTCACCATAAAATATTTGCTCCCAGGGTCCGAAATCAAGTTTACCGTTTGTTACAGCTACTACAGTTTCTCTTCCCATAACTGTCCTTTTCAAATGTGCATCAGCATTGTCTTCACCTGAATCGTTATGCCTGTAATGTGAATAAGGCTTTTCCGGAGCCAGACCCTGAAGCCAATCTTCAAAATCTTTGTGCAATCCTCTTTCATCATCATTGATAAATACACTTGCTGTAATGTGCATGGCATTGCAAAGCACGAGCCCCTCTTTTATTCCGCTTTCTTTCAGACAATCTTCAATTTGAGGTGTAATATTGATAAATTCTCTTCTTTTTGAAGTATGAAACCATAATTCTTTCCTGTACGTTTTCATTGTATTCTGATGTAAATTATTATTTTTGAGTAAATTATTTACTCTTTATACTTAATTATACTTTTTTAATAATTATTAATCATGCCAAAAAATTTAGTCGTTCTTGGAACAGGTTTCGGTGCATTTAGCTGTTTAAGGACAATTGATAAAGAATTTTACAATATCTCTGTAATCAGCCCGCGGAATCATTTCCTTTTTACTCCCCTTCTGCCAAGCACAACTGTCGGTACAATAGAGTTCAGAAGTATTATTGAACCTATAAGAAATCTTAAACATATAAATTTTTACCAGGCATATGCATTAAATATTGATACAGTTAATAATGTTGTATTTTGTGAAGATGCAGATACAAAAAATAAATTTCATGTAAATTATGATATACTGGCTATAGCAGTTGGTGAAGTAACAAATACATTTAATATTCCCGGCGTATGGGAACATGCTTATTTTTTGAAGGAAGTTTCAGATGCAAGAAAAATAAGAACAAAAGTTATCGATTGTTTTGAAAATGCCTCTTTACCCGATATATCAATAGAAGAAAGAAAGAAATTTTTGCGTTTTGTAGTTTGCGGTGGAGGACCAACAGGAGTAGAGTTTGCCGCTGAGCTTCATGATTTTATTGATGAAGATGTAAAAGATAAATACGCCGAATTGTCAGACCTGGTAGAAGTAATCCTGATTGAAGCAGGAACCAAGATATTAAGTACTTTTGATGCTAATCTCAGTTTATACACAATGAAATTTTTTAAAAGACAAAATATTGTAGTGAAAACAAATTCCAATATAGTTAAAGTAGATGATAAATATATTTATGTAAACGACGGAACCCGGTTTGAATACGGATTGCTGGTCTGGTCAACAGGTAACACCGCATCACAATTTTCCTTAAGCTCTGCACTGCCGAAGAACAATAAGAACCGGTTTATAACAGATAAATTTCTGAGAGTAAAAGGATTTGATAATATATATGCCCTTGGCGATTGTGCAGAAACAGAGAATGACCCACGGCCTAAGACAGCCCAGGTTGCTCAGCAGGAAGGTAAATATCTTGGAAAAGCTTTAAACAGGTTGGCAAGAGGAAAAGAAATTAAGGCATTTAAATTTAAAGATTTTGGTATGCTGGCATATGTTGGTGGACGCCGGGCACTTGCCGATACTCCCCGTTATAAAGGTTCAGGATTCACAACATTCATTTTCTGGAGAAGTGTTTACTTTACTAAGCTTGTCAGCTTAAAAAATAAAATCCTGGTTCTCTTTGATTGGTTTAAAAATATTCTGTTTGGAAGAGATGTGAGCAATTTTTGAAAGTTCATAGAGTTTGTTGAGTTCTTAGAGTTTGTTGAGTTCTTAGAGTTTGTTGAGTTGGTAACAAATTTCGAGCTTAAACATTTACAGACAATTAATATAGATTTGAAAAAATGTTAATAAACGTATTATGATACTAAGTAAAGAAAGCATGGCGGGTACCTTCTGGGTCATCCCATAAATGAAACGGAAGATTAGAGTTCTTAAAGTTGAAAGGGATGTACAATACACACTCAACACACTCTACTCACTCTACTCACTCTACTCACTCTACTCACTCTATTCACTCTACACACTCTACACACTCTACTCACTCTACTCACTCAAGCCTACTTCTCTACCCAAACAAGAGACTTCACATATTCAATAAACTCTTTATGAATCCGCTTCGTTTTCTCCCCAACTTTTCCTCCAGATATTTCCTTATCATCTATCATTATTACAGGCATAATTTCTCTTTCAGTTGAGCTGATGAAAACTTCATCTGCATTAAGCAGCTCATCTAATTCAACTTCACGGGTTTCAATACTCATAAACTTTTCACATATTTCAAATATCACTTTCCTTGTTATTCCCATCAGGACTCCTGTATCCGGAGTAATAATAGTATTATCTTTTATCAGGAATGCATTGCTGGATGTGCATTCAAGAACCTTATTATTCTGAACATATAAAACCTCGCTGAATCCAAGCTTTCTGTATTCATCAAGATAATCAATGGCTCTTATATAATTACAGGTTTTCGATAATGAGATTTCCCTGCTGCCTTCAACGGTCTTTAGCTTGATGCCGTCTGTATAATATTCCGGATTCATTAAAATTCTTGGTTCACAGGTAACAATAAGCACAGGGTTGCCTTTGCTCTTGCTGTCAGTACCAACACCACCTGTAACGACAATACGTATGTTAGATTCGGCAAAGTTATTCTTATTCAGTAATTCATTGCAAATGTTCTTAATTTCATCATTAGAATAAGGAATAGATAATCCAATATACCGTGCTGAGTTTTGCAGACGTTCAATATGGTCAGATAACCTGAATGGTTTGCCAAAGTAGGTTTTAAGATAATCAAATACTGCATATCCTCTCAGTAACCCTATATCATTAACATGGATAAATGCATTCTCTTTGTTTACATATTTATCATCAACAAAATAAACAGTACCGCTCATTTTTACTCAAATAATTGTTTATCGCCGTCTGCTCTTTCAACCAGCAGCGCCGGTAGATTTTTAGTTGCTTTTGCCCCAAGTTCTTTTATCTTTAATGCTTTGCTTACCAGATTTCCCTGTCCCTGGTACAACTTCTTCATAGCTTCTTCGTAGTCCTCTTTTGCTCCGTCAAGACGCTTACCAAGTGATATAAGGTCTTCAACAAAATTTGTGAATTTATCAAATAATAAGCCGCTTTGCCTTGCTATTTCCAGTGCATTCTTGTTCTGTCTTTCCTGTTTCCAGATATTTGCAATTGTACGCAGTGTAGCAAGCAATGTAGACGGACATACGATCACTATGTTTCTGTCAAATGCCTCATCAAATAATTCAGGATTATTTTGCATTGCCAAAGCAAAAGCCGGCTCTATGGGTATGAACATTAGCACAAAATCAAGGCTCTGAAGCTCATATAAAGATTGATAAGTCTTAGAATTTAAATTCTTAATATGATTACGCAAAGAAGTTATATGTTCTTTTAAGCTTGCATCCCTGTCTTCGTCGCTTTCACTTGAGCAGTAAGCTTCATATGCAGTCAGAGAGGTCTTTGAATCAATTATCATATTCTTGCTTTCGGGAAGATAAATTATCACGTCAGGTCTTTGTTTTCTGCCCTCTTCTGAAGTAAATGACATTTGTATCTTGTATTCCCTGTCTTTTACCAGCCCTGATTTTTCAAGAATAGTTTCAAGTATTAATTCACCCCAGTTACCCTGTATCTTAGAATCACCCTTTAATGCTCTTGTCAGGTTATTTGCATCTTTGCTCATCTGCTGGTTTAATACATGCAGATTCCTGATTTGTTCGGCAAGTGATGCACGTTCCTTAGTTTCATTTACATATACTTCATTAACTCTTTGTTCAAATGTTTTAATCTTCTCGCTTAACGGTTTTAATATCTCATCAAGATTTGATTTATTCTGTTCGGTAAACCTTTTGCTTTTATCTTCTAATATTTCATTTGCTAAATTCTTAAACTCTGCTGAGAACTTTTGGTGAAGCTGTTCAAGCTCCTTTTTTTGTTCGGACAACTTTTCACTGAGATTATCATAATCTGCATTCCTGGTTGAAAGCTGATTGCTTAGTTCAAGCACCTTTACCCGTTCAAGCTCAAGCTTTGTTTTAAATTCATTACTTGATTTTTCAATAAAAGAAGCTCTCTCTTCTGCTTTTCCCTTTTCGTTAACAGCCGTATTTAACCGCTCTTTAATTTCATCAGCTTCTTTTATTGGAACGCTGTTTTTTGAATAATTAAATTTTGCTGCAAGGTAACCGATTATGGCACCAACCGCAACTCCAATCAATAATAATATTACTTCCATTATTTATTTTTTTTCTTTTCTTTTGCTTCTTTAAGATATTCAGCTATGTTATTTTCTATTAACGGGTCCAGTTTTATTCCTTGTTCCATATCGTTAATTGCCTGGCCATAATTCTTTTTATACAAATAAGCCACTCCCCTTCTGCAATATGCTTCTGCATTGTTTGGGTCTAAGGCTATTGCCATGTTAAAATCCTTAATAGCATCATCAAGCATTTCCATTTCTCTGTATATTCCACCCCGCGTGTTGTAAAGAGACGGGTTATTCGGCTCCAGGCCAATAGCATACGATAAGTCATTTAACGCTTTAAGCGTATCGCCCATAAAAAAATATATTAATCCCCTGTTCCTGTATGTTTCCATAAACTTCGGGTTTGTCTCAGATGCTTTTTGTAGTAAAGCCAATGCATAATCAAACTTGTTAATTTGAGTATAAGCAATTGCCTTTGCATTCATTGTATTAACATCATCGGGATTAATTTTTAATGCCATATCGAAATCATCCAGGGCATTATCCAATTTTCCGATTGCCACATAAGCGGCACCCCTGCTAGAATAAGCTTTTGTCATATCCGGATCTTTTTTCAGTGCTGTTGTTAACAATTCAATTCCTTCATCAAAATTGCCTGAAAGCAATGATACTTCAGCTTTTGAGTAATACCCTTTTGCACTGTCCGGATTCAGTTCAATGTATTTTGAAAAATATTCATTTGCACTGATTAAGTCTTTTACATTTAAGGCAGATACGCCTTTTTCATAAAATGATTCATTGTCATCCTGTCCGAAGGCAGGATTGAAAGATAATATAAAAATAATAAATAATATATATCTCATATTTCTATGTTTTATTGATAAATATAGTCAGGTACCCATTAATATGAAATGACTAAAAAATGGCGAAAAGTACCCTCGTTTGTTTTCTAAATTCATTTAGAAAAGGTTTTATTATATAAAAAAAAAGAAGGCGATAATCTCCGCCTTCTATTTTGCATGTATCTCTGATATTATTCCAGGTTTGACGATTATTTATCCATATCGTCGTTTTTATCTTTTCTCTCATCTTGTCTTCTGTTACCATCTTTTCTCTCACTGTTATCATTTTTATCACGCGGCGTTAAAGATTCATTCACTTTAATTGAAAGATATTTAGAGGGGTCTCCAAATATTTCACCGGTACTGCTCATTAATCCCCACTGAAAAGGATACACACCGGGTTCGGGAGCAGTTACTGTAAAATAAAAATCTACAGTTGAACCGGGAGCTATTGTCTGCGGTAATTCTACAGCCGAAATACCCCATGTGTTGATTGGGCTTGGCTTCATACTGGGGTCCATATATACTAATTTATAAAATCCTGTGTTCCATGTTGAGCTTCCCGAGTTTGTCATCGTTATCTTTACATCATATGTATGTCCTGAGGTCATCACTTCAGCTACTTTCTGCTCAACAAAAGAAGAGCTATTCATGGTATTTGTTCCTGTTTTAGATGAAACATCACCAACGTTTATCATAACCTGGTCTGAATACTGACCAAAGGGAACATCGCCGTGTTTCATAACCCACTGGAACGGATAGGTACCTGGTGTACCCGGAGCAATAATGTTCAATTCAAACGTAGCTGTCTCGCCCGGTTCTATTGATTTCGTTACGGGTGATTCAGTAACTCCCCAATATCCTGTATTCCTGTTATTATCACCCATATCTACCAGTGCCAGCTTATAACCTGATACATCTGTTGAGGAATTCGGAGACCATGTAGTTGTTCCGTTATTCCTTACCGTAATAATAACTTTATAGGTTTGTCCTTCAACCATTGTGGTTGGTACCGATTGTGTTACGTAGACAGCATTATCAAGTACGACATTGCCTTCCCTGTATCGTTCGGCATCCTGTGCTTTAATGTTCCTTATTATTGCCAGGATAAAGAACAAACCGATTATTAATTTAAAATAACCCTTTATACTTAACATATTAATTCTCTCCTCTTTTACTATTACTATTTATTATTTGTTATAAAATCCTTTAGTTTTTGTAAGCTGGTTATTAGTCATGTTGTACAGCTTATCGCCTTCCTCTTTTGAAGACCTTGTCGTATTTGTAACGCCTACTGAATTCTCTGATATCAATTTATTGATAAACTCTATTCTTTTACTCATCCATCTGGCTGCTGTACTTTTCAAATCAATAACCAATGCATTTTTTTCGTTAGCATTATAGCTTAAGCTGTTTAATTGAGACATTATCGAAGACATATTGCTAACATAATTCCTCTTTGATTCAACACTTGCATTTTCAGAAGATTGATAAGTCGTCTGAAATTTATTAATTAAGCTTTCAACCTGAGTTATATATTTTTTGCTGATTTCTTCATCCGTATTTTTAACGGGAGGTTTTTCAATTGGTGTATTTCCGCCGGTATTTGCAGGTTCTTTCTCTTTTATGATAACAGTATCTTTTTTGTTTTTTGCCTCGCTCAGCTGCGTTTGAAGCTCATCCTCCCTGACATTACTTGCTATTTTTTCCAGCATTAATTTGGATTCATTATAATATTCATCGGAAGGCTCTACTTTTGTTAGGTATATTTTTGCTTCATCAAAATTACCGTCATTAAAGGATTTAACTCCATAAATATAATTTATTTTATTTTGTGCTCTTCTGAAATCATTATCTTTTGGCGATATATCCTGAAATTCGGCAAGAGCTGAGTTATAGTCTTTTGCCTGCAAATATTCCATTCCTGTTTCATATTTAGATTCTCTTGATAAAGCTAAATATGCAATCAAAATAACAAGTAACAGACCCAATACAGCCAGAGCTATATATAAAGCTGTATTTCTTCTGTACTTGTCAGGCGGGTAAACTTTACCCGGTTCATTTACGTAACTTGCACTCATATTGTTTTCCTCTTTAATCAAACTCGTTTATATTCAAGAAAGAGATCTTTATACATTCTTATACTCGTTAACTTATCTTTCGTTCCCGTCGCCGTCTATACAGCATGAACATAAAGAATCGGTTATCATAAACTAGTATATAAGTTTGTATAAAGATCTAAGCTTTCTTACTACCGGCATTTCTCATAATTATACCGTGTTATATGGTTGTTCTTCGGCCTGATAACAGGTTAATCACAAGAACAACAACCGCTACAACTAATAGTATGTGGATGAAACCACCAAATGTTGTGGATGTTAATAATCCCACCAGCCAAAGAACTAATAAAATTGCAAAAATTGTCCAGAGCATCTTTTATCTCCTTTCGTTTATAAAAAGTCAATCTTGATAATATTAATAGCAATATACATGCCAGATATGAAATACCTTAAAATTCAGCATTTATAATATATTTGAATTAAAATGAAACCGGTTAAGTCAATTAATGTATGACATTTATGACATCAATGACATATGTATCAATTTTTTGATAAAACAGTAACTAGATATGTCAGCCAATAAAGAAAAGATTTAAAGAATATTCTTTTATGCTATTTTCCGGAAGATGAATTCTTTTATTATCCTATTGATATATTCACCTTTTGAAGGAGACTCTTGCAGACGCTCAAATATCCTGTTAGGAACATCTATATAATCATATACGTGTCCATTTAAAAACCAAACTCTCAGAATTCTTAATTGCTTATCATAGCCGTAGCTTTTTATACTGCTCGAAGTAACGTTTATTATTTTAAACTCAGGCATATTCGTCTCTAATAAATTATATAATCAAAGAATTTCATTTAATTAATAGTTCCGTATAATAAGTTTGTTAAGTTTGTTAAGTTTGTTAAGTTTGTTAAGTTTGTTAAGTTTGTTATGAGAAAATATTGCGGCTTCTTCACTATCATTATACCCGACTTTCGAGTAATACCCCGCTTCTGTGAGAGTAGTGATATAACAATAAAGCCGTCTTTTCAACGGCTTTATAATAATTTGCTATTAGATATTTCCACCTGTCTCGTTCCCAAGCTCCTGACTGGGAACGAGAAATTCTATTATTTGTTATTTGATTTCTGTTACCGGTTTTTTATCATTTTTCTTTTCTTCTTTATCCCTTATCTCAAATTTCTTGATTTTTCCCGTGCCGTTTACTTCCGGGTAATACATCAATGCTGCAGTTGTTGGCATAACATTATATTTGCCGGGTAACTGTGCTTCCAGCAGGTACGAGAATTCCGACTCCTGACCATAAAGGTAAGTTGAGAAGAAGGATATTTTATTATCCCTAATCGTTTTATCAGAATACCACCAACGCCAACTGCTGTAACCCGAATACCCGTCATAATATTTTTCCTTACTTATAGTATATGCCCAGTCATCTTTCACAACTTCACAGCCGGCTGGAATTGGATCTTCAAGCATGAAATATTCCCTTTTGGAATCCGTTGATAATACTTTTATTTTCACCATTAAAATATCTCCCGATGTAACAAAATCTTTTAAAGAAACCGGGTTATAAGAATAATACCCTGTTTCTTTATCCATCACTTTCTCCAGCTTATAATAGCTTCTCTTCACATCAAAACCGTTATCGGCACCTTCAAGACTTTTATCTTTCGAATAATAACTTAATATTGAAGACAGATACATCTTTCCTTCTCCGATTTTCTCAATTTTTATTTCATTTTTACCCTGTACCAAATTTCCTTCAATATATATTGGTATTGCCTTTTTCATCAGGTCGTCAATTGTGACATGTTTTTCAGCGGCAAGTTTATTGTTCAGATATACATTTACGGTATATTCAGTGTTCAGCTCATTATTCGCTTTGATATAGTCAGCTAATGCATAAATAATAAAAGCTGTTTGCTGTGTACTGCCCCAGCTTCCTCCCTTTCGCTGCTCTATCAGCCAATCAACTGATTCAGCTATCACATCTCTGTATTGGATTCTTGTATCTTCAGAACTCAATAACGCTTTTACTACCATTGCAGTTATCTGGATTCTATCATTATACCATTTATAATTAAACTTATCATCTCCCCAGTATGCTCCGAAATCATCATGCTTTACATTCAAGGCAAGTTTATTAAGCAGTTCATTTCTTAATGTTTTTTCTTCAAGGCGGTTTGCAGTGAGTATCATTAATGCCAGGCTGAAATTATCCAATGAATCGGTATTAATTGTATTAAAAGCAATTCTCACCTGTTCAAGAGATAATGAGTCTAAATCCGAAATGCTGAAAAGCATAAATGCTTTTGTAACCGGGTTAATGCTCTTATCATAGGAATTGCTGTAAACATAAGAGGCACCTTTTCTTAATACATTTTTTTCTATCTCATATCCGCCTTTTTTAGCAAGTGACAGCCCGTAGAGTACATAAGCGGTCATGAAAGGATTAGACTTGTCATTAATCCACCAGCCCCATCCTCCGTCATAATGCTGATTTGAATAAAGCTTAGCCAATCCTTGTTTTAGAACGACCGGCAGCCGGTATGTTAAATAACCATCTGTTGGAAGCTGCAGGTCCTTCAATATATTATTTACAACTATTGCAGGAACAAACTTGCTCAAAGTTTGCTCAATGCAGCCATATGGAAAATCGACCAGGTCATCTAAAGAAGTAATTACAGAGGCTGCAGCCGAAGGAGCTAAATCAAGCCGTACATTTGCTGTCTTTATATCTGTCCCTTCAGGAATATCAAACGTACGGGTTATGCTTTTGTTTATGCCTCTTGATTTGAGGTCAATCTCATGGTTAACTTGTACACCATACGGCTGAATTGGAAGCTTATATTCAACCGCATCTGATTCCTCATTGGTTAAAGCAGAAGCAGTAATACGCGATAGACCGGTTGACTCATTCACTTTAACTTTCCAGTCAACTCTAACTTCTTCATTTTTTCCGACATTGATAACCTTTTCAAAACCCGCTGTATCAACCATATTCAGATTGTCTGTGTAAAGCTTCACAAATGTTTTTTTATCTTCATTCAAATAATTGTGAATAATAGTCGATACTGTTACCTCATCATTCTGCTGGAAAAAGCGAGGCGGTTCCATTCTTATTATCAGGTCTTTTCGTGTAATAAAATTATTGTTTATCTGGCCAATTTTAGTATCTTCTGTAATCACTTTTGCAGTAATCCGCCATGATGTAAGATTATCCGGCAGCTTTATTTTTATTTTGGCAATACCATTCTCATCGGTTGTTACTGAAGGCAGCCATAAAATAGCATCTTTAAAATCCGAGCGGATTTGAGCGTCAACAAGCTTACCTGTTGTATTTTCTATCTCCTTAAGCATTTCCGGTGAAACAAATGCAAAGGATGAGCCATCCTGAGGATTTGTTGTGGATACACCGTCAACAAGGATCAAGTTTTCACTTGTTCTGCCGCCCCTTATATTTATTTGTTGTCCTTTTTCATCCTGTACAACACCTGATGTTTTAGCAACTATATTTTGTATTCCTCTGACAGGAGATCCTTCTATTTGTTGCTCGGATATCATTCTTCCGCTTTGTTCAACTTCTATTTCGTCCTGAACAGCGGTTATCGTAATTTCATCGAGTGTGTCTCTTTTTAAGAGCTCTGATAAATTCTCACCGGGATCTAAAGGGCCATTTCCATAACATAACCGTTTTCCAAATTTATCATCTGAAGTTGCATAATTTATTTTCCCCATTTCCACATTAATGTCGAGGAAAGTTGTAGATGTTTCATATGTTTGAATATCAAAGCTGCCTTCATATCCCCTGCTGTCATATATCAGTGAAATATTGTATTTACCCTGTGGTATTCTGAATCCGAATGTACCGTCTTTTACCGTAGTTGCAGCAATTTGGTTGTCAATCATGACTAATGCACCTATAACTCCATCACCTTTTGCGTTAGTTATCCTACCAAGAACTCTACTAACTATAAGCGAGTCATATTCATTTAAATTAAATCTTTCCGATAACGATGGGTAAACTGCATAACTATAACTTCCGGAAAACATGGAATTATTTGTGCTAAAACCAATTCCTTCATAACAATTTCGCTTCGAATAGAATACTGTTTTAATATCAGGTGTTTTATCAGGTTTTATCGCATAAATACTTTCATCTATTATGCCAATATTGATGGAAGCATTTTTAACAGGATTATTCTGCCAATCGGTTACTTTAACCGTTATCTCACCTTCTTCACGCGGCTTATAGGTTAATTTATCTGTACTTAAATCTACGTTAAGCACTTGTTTGATTGGAATTACAGGTACGACAACTTCTTTTTTATAGTGTGTTCCTTTTGAAATATAATTTACAGATAAAGCAAAATTTGGTGCGTATAATTCATTCAAAGGTACTTCTATGAATGATGAAAAATTATTTATTTTATGAAGAGTGTAATGCAATAAGCTTTTTGATTCTCCTGTAACAAGAATATCAGGATGCTCATCAGCCGTTATTATCATTGCCCTTAGAGTATCAGACGGATTGTAAACTATCTTATCGGGTATAACTTCGATAGTTCCTGTTCTTTCAAACCAGCGGTAAACATCTTTGCCTGCTGCATAACAGCTTGTATTTGTCGACATCTTTTTCCCAAAATTATCAAATGCATCAATCTGTATCTCGTATAAGCCTTCGTTAAGCACATCAAAGAATGCAGTGCCTTTTCCGTTATAATTTGTTCTTCCGGTAAACGATGTTACAAAATTTGTAATCTTCACATTTTTCTTCTTTTTCTTTTCATACGAAATTCTGTTTATAGTAGCTTCAAATTTAGTCTCAACCGGTTTATCTGAGAAATCTGCAGCCCAAACATCAACACTGGCTTTTTCACCTGCCTTATACAAATATTTCCCTGCTGTAGATGTTATATAGAATTGTGAGCGGGTTACATTAACAGATTTGGAATCCCTGACACTTCGTCTGGATTTATCGGTTACAACTGCGGATACAATGTACATATAATCTGTTTCGTATGTTTTTTCACTGTAATAAGTATATTTTTCCTTAAAATTTTCTTCAATTTCATAATCAAATTCTGCTTTCCCGTTTTTATCAAGCTTTGCAGTTCCAGTGTATATTAAAGATGAATTTTCATAATCATCCTCTTTTTTACCGGAAAAATAATCTTCATAGAACCACCTGTAATTAGAGAAATACCACCACGGCTTATAAAGAGGTTTCTTGAAGACGTAATATTCAACATTTGCTTCCTGCACAGGGCTGCCGAAATAATAATCTGCCTGCAGCTTTATGGATATTTTATCACGATTTGTATACTGACCTTTGTCTGTTTCCAGCTTAACTTTATATTCCGGTTTTTTGTATTCTTCTGCAGAAAAGCTTCCTGTAAATGTTTGTGAGTAATTATTGTTTTCTGTTTTAAACTCTTTACCGAATATCATTAGCTGGGCATTTATTTTATATTCACCCAGTTCTGCACTTTCATCAAGCTCAATAGAATCAGAAAATCCGCCAAATTCGTCTGTCTTGAGTATTTTCTTGAAAATCTCCGTTCCCTTTGGGTCTTTGATATAAACATTGACCTCTGAATTAGGATAATTATTATATCCTGAAATCGAAAATTCTCTGACTATTCCCCTGAAATTTACTTTTGCAGGTGGTCTGTAAACCGGCTGGTTTGTATAAACATATGCCGTAAATCTTTCCTGCGGCAATGAAAAATAATCTGAGGGATTTGAGACTGTTACTTCACTCCCCCGTTTTACAATCACCATCGGACTGTGATTCCCGGTTTTGTACATATTTTCAATATCATTTTTTTCAAATAACATATTATATACAGCACTGTCAGTTTTTGCAGAGCCAATCTTTTTATTTTGGAAATAATACGAAAGTTCAGAGCCGTAAATGGGTTCTCCTGAATACCTGTTAACGGTATAACATAATATTGAGGAATATGTTGATTGAGTGATAAGACCAAGATTAGTTACAAAATATCCTACATATGCGCATTTCTTCCTGAAAGAGATTTTTATCAGGAATGCACCGTTTTCTTTTGGAATATATCTTACTTTTGAATCTAAATGATATCTTATTTGGTATTTTACTGTATCTTTTTTCGGAATAAGCTTCATATTAAAAGAATCCGACAATACGCAATAATTAACTATATTAGAACCATCAGCGGTTAATACATTCCATCCATAATAGTTTTTAATTTTATTAAAGAAGAATTTTTCAAGGTCTATAACTTTATATACCTGTATATTAAATGCATCATCAGTTTTTATCCAATTGGTCTGGGTGAATTCTATGTCAAGAGTATCACCGGGTAATAATAAACTTTTATCCAAACTGCATGTAAAAGCTGGATAAAAATTGTTATCATAGACTTTTTCAATTACCTGGGAATTTACAGGATAAATTAATGCAATTGTATGAAGAGAGAGAAATAGGGAAATCGACAAAATTAATTTTTTCATAGGGCAAATTTGTTAAAATTATTCTACTGCCGGTTTTAAATTGTTACGAGTAGATAATTATTTAGAACATTTACGTTATTTCAACACTTTTTTATGTAAGTTTATGTTTTTACTACTCTTAACAAATATAATGTATAAAAACCAAAATGAAAGGGTTTTGTGGAGGAAATATTTCTTTGTTTGTAGACTGAATTTGATGGTATGTTTGATGAATATTATGATTATTCAATAAATGTAAATGTTGAAACACAATCAATAAACACCTGTCTGTATTTTTCAATATCACTTTCAAAACACCCGGTGCTTAGCACATACATCTTACTGTCTTTAACCGTAAAATATTGAGATGCCCAAAAAACTTTATCAAGCAGGTCACACTGGTATGATAACCGGAAAAACTTAATATCTGATAAGCTTACATATCCAGTATCATTTAACTTAAAATTTTTGAATGTACTGCCATACAGCTTTATCATAGAATCTACTTGATTTGCGTAGTCATATTGTTCAGGTCCGGTATTTTTAAGCTTCTTACTCTCTTTGACAATAATATTAATACTCGCATTTTTATCGAAATAAGCAATCACAGCTGCTCCGCTGTAATCAGGATATAACCTGCAGTCATCGGGAAAAGTGATTTGAAATTTATGCTCATCACTTTTAAATACCTGCTGTGAAAAAAAAACTGAGGTATAAATAATTAAAATAAATAAAGCAGATAAAATTTTTTTCATATAATCTATATGGAATGTTAAATATTTTTATTTAAGAAAGTTAAACGAAGATATGCAATCATTGAGACCCTGTTTATACTTTTCATATTCACTTTCACGGCAGTAGGAAATAATTGTATATATTTTATCATTATATTTTGCAAAATATCCCCTGCCAATCATCCTGGAGTTATCGAGAACACTGCTGGTTATTATATTATAAAAAAGTGCCCCGGATATCATTAATGAATCAACACTTTCAATTTTATATTCACTATATTTTTTACTTGCAGAATTTCCAAAATTCTTTTTAAAATATTCAAGGTCGTATGAACCATGGTTTTTATATATTCCAATTTCTTCTTTTTCTACTTCAATAATGAATGCCAAATCCTGACCGTATCCAGCAACCAGAAGATAACCTTCTTTATCAACCGGGTCTTTGGACAGTCCATCCATGATTATAGACCACTCATTTGGTAAAGTAATTTTAAAGCCATATTCCTCATTTATAATATCCTGTTGTGAATAGGTTATAGAGATGCAGGCAAACAAAATAATTAATTGCAAAAATATTGTTTTCATTTGGAATTATAATGTAGTTCTTTATAATATTAAAACATTGTATTCTCATTTGCAGAAGTATCCGGTATTTCCTGCAGTACATCCCAGTGCTCGATAACTTTCCCGTTTTCATCACACCGGAAAATATCAATACTTGCCCAGTCTTTATCACCCGGCCATGTTTGATAGCAGTGAAATACAACAAAATCCCCTTCTGCAATTATCCGTTTAAATACAACATGCTTGCCGGGATATTCTTTTGCCAGTTTGTTGAAGTAATCTATAAATCCTTGTTTACCATCCGGTACTTTTGGATTGTGCTGCTTGTAACCGGCACCTGCAAACTTTTCGATTGCTTCCTCCGGCTTATTCTGATTAAAAGCCATATCGTAGAAGTTCATGGCGTTTCGCTTATTGCGTACTAAATCTGTTGGCATAAGTTTTTAATTACCTTACAATATTTAGTAAAAAATTGTTCCCCTAATGCTTATAAACCTTACAAACCTTATAAACCACATAAACCTTATAAACCTTATAAACCTTATAAACCTTACGAACTTTACAAACTCATTCTATCTTTGCCCATTTAAGCACTAAATTATTCAATCCATCCACATTCATATCTCTCACCCTTTTGCTCTTCAGATAAACAATTTCATTATATAATAACAGAATCCACGGTGCATCATCCATTACAATTCTTTCCATTTCATTATACATCTGCTTGCGTTTTGCAAAGTCTGTTTCCTTCATTGCCTGCTCGTATAACTCGTCTGTCTTTGGATTTGAATAATGCGTATAATTCGGTCCGTTCGGTGTTTTATTTTTCGTGTAGAACAAAGCCATAAAATTCTCCGGGTCAAAATAATCTGCACCCCAGTTAGCACGCCAGAAAGTAAGCTCGCCGCCTACCTGGGAGCTTCGTAATGTTGAGCCCTGGATAAAATCAAGCTGAAGGTCTATTCCCACATCCTTTAATTGGTCTTGTACAGCCTCACCAATGAGTTTTTGTGTCTCCTCATTCGATATTGTAAGCTTAAGTGTCAAACCCTTGCCGCCGGGGTACCCTGCTTCTTCCAAAAGCTGTGAAGCTTTTGATTTATCAAAGCTGTAACCCTTTACATTCTCATCAAAACCCGGCATTCCTTTGGGTATTGGTCCGTTAACTGCAGGATACCCTTTGAATTTCAGAACATACTTAATGATTTTTTCCCTGTCTATTGCATAGCTTATTGCCTGACGCAGTTTCTTATTTTCTGCAAGAATGCTGTTTTCTCCGCCGGGTGTTTTTTTATCAAGCTGAACTGCCAGGTAAACAGTATTGAGCCATGGCTTTTTCTGAAGCTCAAAATCATTTCCCGGAAGCAGATTTCCGTTCTCATCAAGAATCTGTGACATTATCTCCGGTGATGGTGAATGGTAATCAAGCTTGCCGCTCTTGAAATCAAGGAATTCGGTTTCAGCACTTCGCGTAAATGTAACTACAAACCCGTCAAGATAAACCAGCGGCAGTCCCGCTTTATTTTTCCTCCAGTAAGTTGGGTTTTTTTCAAATACCAACTCTTTATCAAAATCCCATCTCACAAATTTGAACGGACCGGTTCCAACGGGATGATAGCCAAAATTTTCTTTATAAAAATCTACTGCTTCCTTCGGATAAACCGATGCATAAGACATGGTTAATATACTCAGGAATGGAGCGAACGGCTCATTTAATGTTAAAACCAAAGTTGAATCATCAGGACATTTAATACCCTTAATTTCTTTTATATCTAGTTTATTTTCCTTGATTGAATTTATATACTCCAAAGCCCCTTTAATCCTGTCTCTGAAAAGCCATGAACCGCGTGTTTGTGTACGCGGGTCGCAAACTCTTTCAAAACAATATTTAAAATCCGAAGCCGTCACTGCTCTCCCCTTTTTATTTGCAAAGCAATCATCATCATGATAAAAAATATTCTTCCTTATCTTAAAAGTATATATCAATCCATCAGGAGATATGGTATATGACTCAGCTAAGAGTGATTGGATATTCATTTCCTTATCAAACTCCATAAGCCCTTCAAGCGATTGAATCAACGGCCACATTGTCTGGTAATTGCTGGATTTCACCGGGTCAAGATTTTCTATTCCCTGTGATTCATTGTAACGGAATATCTTATCTTCAGTATTTTGCTTTGAGCAGGAAGAAAAGAGTATAAAAGCGAATAACAGAATTATTGTGTATTTCATGAGAAATTGAATGTTTTGGAATAATGCAATTTAATAAAAAATAATAAGGTAAAAAGGTTATTTAATAAACATATTTTTCAAATAAATCACAAATGTAATTATTTATTTCATGTTATTGTTAAATTAATAATTATAATTCTATCATGAAAATATTTAAACTTTCAATTTTCACTATCTTAATTATTTTATCATCTTCAGTGCTTTATGCACAGGATGATTTTTACTCGCTCATTTCAAAGGGTGATGAGTTATACCGTAATAGACAATACAAAGAGTCTGCTGAAACTTATGACAAAGCATTTAAGGCTGGCACTCCCAATGCATTGCAGTATTACAATGCAGCTTGTTCATGGGCTCTGGCAGGTGATAAGGAAAAAGCATTTGTGTATCTCAAAAATGCTGTTGATAAAGGATGGACTAACATTGAACATGTAAAATTAGACCAGGACCTTAATTCGCTCCATGCAGATAAAAGATGGAATGAGATTATTACCCAAATACAGAAAAGAATTGATATTGAAGAAGCCGGTATTAATAAAGAACTCCGTTCAGAACTATTGCAAATACTTGAAGATGACCAGAAATACAGAATGGTGTTAGATTCAATCAGAAATACCGATGGTATAGGCTCCCCTGAATGGAATAATTTATTGAACAAAATGAGGGTAGCCGATAGTATTAACCTGGGAAAAATAATTGCAATAATTAATAAATACGGCTGGCCCGGTAAGCCATTGGTTGGAAGTGAAGCATCTTTAACAGCTTTTCTGGTTATCCAGCATTCGGATTTGCAAACACAGGAAAAATATTTACCAATGCTGTACGAAGCCGCACAAAATGGTGAGGCTTCAATGAGCAGTTATGCTTTACTTTATGACAGGGTTGAAATGGGAAACGGCAGGAAACAAAAATACGGCACTCAATTAAGATTGAACATGGATACACAAAAGTATGAGCTTTATCAGGTTGAAGATGAAGTTAACCTTAATAAAAGAAGAGCTGAAGTAGGATTAGAGCCTATTGAACAGTACATGAAAAGGTTCGGATTAGAATATAAACCGGTTAAGTAATATTTAAAATTAATGTGATGTTTACTTATCCTATGACTATATTTAATAAATACAATTTAGCATTAAAGTTATGATGTATTTGTTAAGTTTAGTCATAATATGAGTAAAAGAACCGCCATCTTTCGTTTTCTTACATCAGTTGTAGTATCAGAACTTATTTTGAATCTTTACCTTCGGACAGTGTCAGGTGTTAGTTTTATTTAACCTTACAGATCAGTGTCAGGTCTTAGTTTGAATCTTTACTTCCCGGGGCAGTGTCAGGTGTTAGTTTGAATGTATGTATGAATATAGATTAACCTATAATTAAGATAGACAAAGAAGGAATTTAAATTTCCTAAAATTCACCTGACACAAGCGTTAGCTTAAGAAGACCGGAGGATTTACAATTGGTGATAGACAAGTCGATTTTTCCGAATGAGCGAAGCGGACCCGGGAGGATTAATGAAATTAGTTTGCCCGCTGCATTGGAAGCAGGAACATGGGAACGGGGATAGACTTTAAGCTTGGGAATGAAGGATTTGCATTAAGTGACGGGAGAGTTATAACAAATAACTCAACTGCCGTAATATCATATATTTTTCTGTTGATAAACCATTGATATAAGAATATATTATATTAAACAAATACCTCTTGAATACAAAAAGAACATATACACTTCTGATAATCCTCTTGATGACTGCTGAGATAATACTGTTGAATGGAAACATTTATTCTGATGAAGTAACGCAGGAATGGGTGAGAACTTATACCAGACACGCAACATATAACATGCAGGGACCCTTTTTTGCATGCGATAAAAACGGTAACAGCTATATGCTGGGTAATGATATAATAAGTGACACAGCTTATTATCTGGTGATAGTTAAATATAATTCAGCAGGTGTTCAGCAATGGTTGACTTTATACAATTATCCCGAAGAGCCATATTACGAACCCTTGGGGATAGCTTTAGATACTTCAGGTAATGCTTATATAATTTCGAATTACGGGCAAAGTACTTTTACCAGTATGAATATACTAACTGTAAAATTTAATGGCACAAATGGTAATGTTATCTGGTCAAAGAAATACATAGGGCAATACGGTTCAAGTACGCCGAAAGATATTAAAATAGATAAACAAAATAACATCTTTATAACAGGTTATGCAGATAGTTCACTAATATGTATAAAATATAACTCAATTACAGGTGACTCAATATGGGTAAGGAAATATAAGCAGCCGGGAACATTCACTTCCGGTAATTCATGCACAATAGATGATTCATCAAATGTAATAATAACGGGTTATAAAGCATTCTGTATACCTTATCCGCCGCCCGGAGGATGTTTTGACACCTTACTTACGGTTAAATACAATAGAGATGGATTATTAAGATGGGCTAAGACCTATTTTAATCCTAATAGAACTGATTTGAGTTTGGGCTTAAAAGTGGTCAATGACCAATATGGAAGTTCATATATTTTAGGTAGAACTCTCAATAACATGGGTTACAATATTTTTCTAACATTAAAATATGATAGAAATGGATTACTGCAATGGGCTTCTACATATGATTCACCAGGGGCTAGCAATAATGATGAAATACAAAGTTTTGCTGTTGATAAAAAAAATGGTTTTGTTTTTGTAACAGGATATAGCATAGTTACAGGAAATATTCAAAGCGCAACAATAAAATACAATTCTGTAACCGGTGACACTGTTTGGGTAAAGAGATATTCTGCACCATCAAGTGCATTGGATGTAAAATCTGATTCTATGGGTAATTGTTACATCACCGGAGCATTTTCAAATGATGTATTGACATTAAAATATTCACCACAAGGAAACATTAATTGGTTAATTACTTACAATGGTTCACAAAATTTATTTGATGGTGGAAGAATTTTAGAATTAGATAATTATAAAAATATTTATGTATGTGGTATAACCGGATATGATTATTTAGTTATTAAATATTCGCAAATTATTGGAGTAAAACCATTATGTAATAAAATACCAGCAAAATTTGAATTAAATCAGAATTACCCCAATCCCTTTAACCCTATTACTAAAATCAAACTTTCAATTCCGAAGAAAAGCTATGTTCAATTAAAAATATATGATGTTTTGGGAAGAATAAAAGAAGTATTAATAGATAAAGAATTAACGGCATCGGATTACGAAGTGACATTTAACGCAAGTAACTATTCAAGCGGAGTATATTTTTACCAGTTAATAGCTGACAATAAAATAATTGAAACTAAAAAATTAACAGTAATAAAATAATTCTTACCGGTTGTTGATATTTGCATAAACAAAATTCACCTCATCTTTGCGGTCATCGCGGCTTTGCGTGATACAAAAACCAGCGGTCATCCAGCGGTCACTCAGCGGGCACTTTATGGTCATCCAGTGGGCACTTTACAGGCACTTTACGGGCAGGTTTTGGGCAGAGTTTTTCGAAAAATCGCTGTAACTTATTGCAGTATAAGCAGATAACTCCTGCCCAAAGTGTCAAAAATGGCTCAAAATATGGCGATTATAAGCAGGAATCGAGGTTTTTCAAAAAGTACTCCTGCCCAC
>RPQH01000035.1 GCA_003820375.1 Ignavibacteriota bacterium | reverse complement strand
TTTTCAAATACCAGATAGTATTAATTTTACAATAAACCGGTATTTTTTTGTAAAGTTTATAAATAATAAAACAGGCTGGGCATATCATCCACTAAGCGGTATTCATACTACTTCGGGGGGTGATCCAATATGGTACACAGGTAAAGAACAAATAAACAGCAGCATTCCAAATCAATATAAATTATATCAAAACTTTCCGAATCCTTTTAATCCAACTACAAAGATAAAGTTTGATGTGCCTACAGAAGTTAAAGGTCAGAAGTCAGAAGTCAGACTTGTTATTTATGATATTCTCGGAAAAGAAATAGCAGTACTTGTTAATGAACTGTCTAATCCGGGCACATATGAAATTGAATGGAATGCTGCAAACTATCCAAGCGGTATATATTATTACAAAATTACAGCAGGTGATTATTCTGAAACAAAGAAGATGATATTGATAAAGTAGTTATTCTGAACTACTTTTGAAATCCAGCACTTCTGGATTGATAAAGTAGTTATTCTGAACTGCTTTTGAAATCCGGCGTTCCAGGATTGAAAAAATATTTTAGAGAAATCTAAAAAACCTTTAAATCATATTTAACGATATCAATTATTGATATATCTAACTTATTGTATTATATTGGTTTATCCTGTTACTTTCTGTCTTTATTAATTATTCAAAAATTAACCTCCTGCAGGTATGGCAGAGGAATTTCCATCTAAGTTATATTTTAGAAGAGAGCATTATTCACAATATTCTTACGGCGTATCCCTTCATCGGTATATTATATTCTTAAATCAGAAAAGTCCCTTAACAAAATTTTATATAGAAAATTAGAACTTTAAAGAAATGAAAACATTTTTAATAGTGATTTTTATTTTGCAAAATTTATTTAACATAATTTACGCACAGCCGTGGTGCAATCCGCCGACAGGTGAGTATGTGGTTAATGGATATATGGATGTAGATGCCCCAACTTTTGTATGGCAGCCGTTTTCAAATCCAGATTCCGGCTGTACTTATTATTGCATAAGAGTCAGTTCGTTTGAATGTATGTATCCCGGAGGTGATGCATGGGTCTCTGCTTTTATTCCCATAACGGATTCCTGTATAACTATACCAGTTGCCGAATGGCTTAACAGAATTACTCCGAATGTTACATATGCACAACATTGGGCAATTTATACTTGGGGATTCATACCTCCACCCACTGAATATTGGGCGTGTTTTATGGACCTATACAGGCACCAGGGTTTATATCAAATTTCGTATACTACACTAATCAGCCCTCCTAATAACGCTGTAAATATTCCTTTAAATCCTTCCATGAGCTGGAGCAGTATTACAGGTGCAAACGAATATAAAGTAAGTATATATAAAACACCTACTTTTCAATATTTAAAATATGATACAATAATTGCTTCAACTAATGTCACGATCAGGTCAGGAGTACTTGAATCTGCTAAAAATTATTGGTGGAAAGTAAAAGCATATTCGCCTATGGGTGAACAAGGTACAGGACCATATTCCGATCCGTTTAAATTTACAACTATTATGAATGTTCCTCCTGCTGTGCCTAATCTTGTATCTCCGCCAAACGGGTCGTCTGTTTACACATTAACACCAACACTTGACTGGGATAGTATTTTAAATGCTTCAACGTATACTGTACAAATCTCAACAGACCCTAATTTCTTAACTTTAATATATAATAATCCGGGTATTACAAATTCATTTGTTACATTAACTGCCGGCTTATCATATGAAACACCATATTATTGGAGAGTAAGGGCTGTTAATACTTATGGCAGCAGCTCATGGTCCGGGGTATGGAGCTTTACAATAGTACCTCAATTACCTGCGGCACCAAATCTTGTAGCTCCGTTGAATAATAGCGAAATTAATACTCTAACACCAACACTTGACTGGGACAGTATTCCAATTGCGTCTTCGTATAGATTGCAGATAGCGGGTGACTCTGCTTTTACTGTAATGATGTATAATGATTCCAATATCACAAATTCATTTAAGAGCATATCAAGCGGCTTGAATTATAATTATACATATTATTGGAAAGTAAGAGCAAAAAATTCTAATGGCACAGGTCCATGGTCACCGGTCTGGAAGTTCTCCATTGCCCAAGCAAACTGGGTAAACATTGGAAGCGTTGGATATGAAGTCCGTTCATCATATTTTCTTGATATAAACACAGGATGGGTTTGCTGTGAGCAGTATAAAATATTTAAAACAACAAATGGAGGTCAGAACTGGGCGGGTCAATCTGATGTAAATGATCCAATGTTGTTTGATATTTTCTTCATCAATCAAAACACAGGTTGGAGCTGCGGAAATTATGGATTTGTAAGAAAGACAACCAATGGCGGAACGAACTGGGTTGATTCTGCATATACCGGTGTTCCCAATATGGGTCTTTGGTTTACAGATGTTAATACGGGTTATATGGCGAGTATGAATAAAGCTTTTAAAACCACAAATGCAGGTAATAGCTGGACGCAAATATTTTCATGCAGCGGATATGTGCAAGATGTGTTCTTCCCGGTATCGTCAACCGGAATGACAGGTTACATATGCGGTAATTATGGTCCGGGTGGTAATGCCGGAGCTATCAACAAAACTACGAATGCCGGTTTAAATTGGTCTCAACTTCCGGTTGGTACTATTACAACTGTAAATGCTCTTTATTTTGTAAATGCATTGAAAGGATGGGCTGGTATTTGGAATGGAACCATTTTGTTTACGACGAATGGTGGTTCAAACTGGACATCACAAACAACCGGTTCTTCCGATTGTATAAATTCATTGGTATTTATAAATGATAACACCGGCTGGGCAAGTGCTGTTAATGGAAAAATTTATGTAACTACAAACAGCGGTGTCAATTGGACACAGCAAGTAAGTACCACTTCATTGCCATTATATTCTATAAAAGTATTTCCAGATGGACACGGCTGGGCTTTTGGTCAGGGAGGTATTGTACTCTATACAACAAATGGCGGCGGTATCATGGTCAATGCAAAGAAAATCGGTCATGAAATTCCTAAAGAATTTTCATTAATGCAGAATTACCCGAATCCTTTTAACCCGGTTACAAATATTAAATATCATTTGCCAAATAACAGTGATGTGAAAATAATTATTTATGATATATCAGGAAAAGAAATTGAAGTACTGATAAATGATAAACAGAACGCAGGAATATATGAAGTAGAATGGAATGCAGGCAATTATTCAAGTGGTGTGTATTTTTATAAAATTTCAGCAGGTAATTATGTTGAGTCTAAAAAAATGGTTTTGATAAAATAGGAATTGGGAATAACTATTTTCCGTTCTTTTACTCATCCTATGACTATACTTATTAAGTACATCAATACTTTAATACCGGTACATATTAATTTAATTTAGTCATAGGATGAGTAGCCATCTTCCCAACTCTCCAAACTCCCAACTCTCCAAACTCCCAACTCTCCAAACTCCCAACTCTCCAAACTCCCTAACTCTCCTTACTCTAAATTGCTAATTCACTTTATTTTGCGTATTTTTGTACAAATTTTATAGAAAAAACAATAAAAAATTGGAGTTTTTAAAATGTTAGTTGATATTATAATGCCGAAAATGGGTGAATCTATTATGGATGGCAGGATACTTAAGTGGCATAAAAAAGCAGGTGAAACCATAGATAGAGATGAGACTTTATTTGAGATTTCCACCGATAAAGTTGATACAGAAGTTCCTGTTGCTGATGCAGGTACAATTGTTGAATTATTGTTCCAGGAAGGTGATACAGTAAATGTAGGTGATGTAGTGGCACGTCTGGAAACAGATGCATCACAGGTAAATATTAAAAGCGGTGATGGTGAATCAAAAGCCAAAGCACCCGCACCTGAAAAAGAGGGAGTTCCTAAAAATGAGGAAGTAGAGTCAAAGAAAGATGTACAGCAGGATATGCAGCAGGGTTATAATGAAACTACAGCGGATAAACCCGGCACAGCAGCATCAGGAGCTGAGGTAATGACTGAGCCAAAAACCGAAACCACAGAAGTAACCGGTAATGGCGGCAGTTCTTTCTATTCACCTCTTGTAATGAATATTGCTTCAAAAGAAGGCGTTTCAATGACAGAGCTGCAGAAGATAAAAGGTACAGGAGTAAGCGGCAGGGTACGCAAGCAGGATATTTTAGCATACATAGAACAGAAAAAACATGCAAAGCCCGAACCAACATCTGCATCAAAGGAAAAACCTGAACCGGCAAAAGCAGGTAAAAGTGTAAAAACACCGGCAAAGCCCGCACCTGCAAAACCTATGGAGATTCCAAAAGGTATGGACCTCTCCGGAATGTATAATACACCGGGTATTGAGGCAATTCCAATGGATAACCTGCAATCAAAGATGGCTGAGCATATGGTGATGAGTGTTCATACTTCACCGCACGTTACTGCAATTGCAGAGTGTGATATGTCAGCAATAGAGAAGGCAAAGAAGTCACTGGAAGATGAGTTCATAAGAAGAGAAGGCTTTAAGCTGACTTATATGCCTTTCATTTGCGAAGCAGTTGTAAAAGCATTAAAAGACTTCCCTTTAATCAATTCATCGATTGATGGAAATAATATACTCAGGAAAAGCTTTATCAATTTAGGAATTGCAGTCGCTATGGAAAACGGCGGATTGATTGTACCTGTAATAAAAGATGCAGATACAAAAAATCTAACCGGACTGGCAAGAGATATAAATGACCTGGGGAAAAGAGCAAGGATAAAGAAGCTTTCACTTGATGAGATACAGGACGGAACATTTACAATCACAAATTATGGTATATTTGGTAATATAATCGGTTCACCGATAATCAACCAGCCGCAGATTGCAATACTCGGAACAGGTGCAATAAAGAAACGTGCAGTAGTTGTAGATACACCGCAGGGAGATGCAATAGTTATAAAACCAATAATGTATTTGACACTGGCATTCGACCACAGACTGATTGATGGTGCATTGGGCGGTAAGTTCCTGATGAAGATTGTTGAGTATATTGAGAATTACAAGGTGTAGTGTTCTGAGAGTTTGTGAGTTCGGAGAGTTCGGAAACCTCACCCCCAGCCCCTCTCCACATGGAGAGAGGAGATTCGATTGATTAAGAATCCCGAAGGTGAGAGTTTGGAAACCTCACCCCCAGCCCCTCTCCACATGGAGAGGGGAGATTCGATTGATTAGGAATCCCGAAGGGATGACATTATGGTAGGGGGAATATTCGGCAAAGGACAGAATCCCGAAGGGATGATATTATGGTAGAAACAATACGGAAATATAGATAGAATCCCGAAGGGATGATATTATAATAATATTTATTACAACACACATACATCTTAAATAGCCATAAATTTCAATTATCTTAAACCAAAATAAAATGAATCAACCTACCGGGAGCTACTATTTAAAAGATGAAGAGAAATTGATGGGGTTATTCAGCCATCTTTCTCTTTTTTTAGGCGGAATAATTCTGCCAATCGTCTTTTGGATAATTAATAAGGATAAATCTAAATTCGCTACATTCCACGCACTTCAGGCATTATTTTTCCATATTGCTTATATAGCAGTAATATTCGTTTTTATATTTGTGTTTGCAATCGGGGGAGTCGGAATCAGCCTCCTTGCAGGTCTCGGAAACCATTCCGGCGGAGGAGCAGCCGGGGGTTTATTTGTTATAATTATGATTGCATTCTATGCGTTTTTATTTATTTATATATTTGGCTGTATGGGATATGCAATTTATATGGGAATTAAGGCATACCAGGGTGAATTAAAGAAATACCCGGTTATTGGAAATATGGTTTATAACAAAGTTTATAAGAATTATTGATATAATTTAGCTTTTCGTATTATGCTTATATTTGGGAATTAAGGTATAATTTGATTAGTTAATAAAGTAGGGTTTATTGGGAAAATGATATATTATTTTGTATAAAAAGAAAGATATTAATGTCAACTGAAAGAATAAAAACTGTAGTACCAAAAGATATTAATACACATCAGAAAAAGTACGCAGTAGAGAACAAAGAAATCGAAAAAGGACGCCGCCCGGATTGGCTTAAGGTTAAGCTGCCTACCGGCAAGAATTATATAGCACTTAAGGATTTAGTTGTAAAGAAAAATCTAAATACGGTTTGCGAAGATGCACGATGCCCGAATATTGCAGAATGCTGGTCGAGGAAGATTGCTACTTTTATGATATTGGGAGATGTATGTACACGCTCATGCGGGTTCTGTTCTGTGGCTTTGGGGAAACCGGCACCAATGGATTATGACGAGCCGAACAGGGTTGCTGAATCGGTGCAAAAGCTTGGATTGAAGCATGTAGTTATTACATCAGTCGATAGAGATGACCAGAAATACGGCGGAGCGGATATTTTTGCTATGGTAATAAGGAAGATTAATGAATTAGTGCCGGATTGCAAGGTTGAAGTACTTATTCCGGATTTTAAGGGCAACTGGGATTCATTACAGCTTGTTTTAGATGCAAAACCGGATATATTAAACCATAATATCGAAACGGTTGAGAATTTATATCATTTTGTACGTCCACAGGCAAATTATGAAAGAACATTAGAGCTTTTGAAGCGTTCAAAAGAGCAGGGATTCGTTACAAAAAGCGGATTGATGGTGGGTATCGGTGAAACAAATGATGAAGTTATTGAATTATTGAATGATTTGCGTTCTGTTGAATGTGATATAGTAACAATCGGCCAGTATTTGCGTCCCACAAAGAATAATTTACCGGTGCAAAGGTATGTTCACCCTGATGATTTTAAGATGTTCAAAGAGTATGGGTTAAGTATCGGCTTCAAGCATATTGAATCGGGACCGCTGGTAAGAAGCTCGTATCATGCAGATGAACAGACGGTGATTTAGTTTATAAGGTTTGTAAGGAAGAAACTAATTGCGAGCTCAGGCATTAACGGATTAGCATTATTGAATTGAAGAAATGTTAATAAGCGGAAAATCTCACAAAGTAAGTAAAGCGAAGCGGGCACCCTCTGGGTCATCCCATTGATGATAAGGAGATTTATAGTTTATAAAGTTTATAAGGTTTTTAAGGTTTGTAAAGGTAGTACCTTATTTTGAATTAGTCCTGTGTCAATTTACAAAATAGTAATATTTAAAATTTTGAATAAACAATATAGATATTAAAAAACACTTAGAATTTAGAAAATCATCATATTGAAGAAAACTATAAGCAGCATTTATATTTTCACATTTCTTGCCCTGATATTATTTCAGCTTCCCATTAAAGCACAATCAATTGCTCCTGACTCCATTGCTTACAGGTACTGGATTTATTTCAAAGATAAAGGGGAATACAGCCCTGATGACAAGATTACAGAAGGGAGTGAAGCTTATAAAATTGCAATTGAGGAACTCACCGATAAAGCACTATGGAGAAGAAGTAAAGTTTTACCTAAAAACCAGCTTGTTGGTTATTTTGATTTACCTGTTGAAAAAAGATATATAAACGGTTTGACAAATTTAGGTCTGAAAATATACGCCGTTTCCAAATGGATGAATGCTGTAAGTGTAATTGCTACAAAAAAACAAATAAATGCAATAAAAGAACTACTTGAATATGTAACAAAGATTGAATCGGTGCATTATCTTGAAATGGTTACATTTCCTTCAACAAAGGAGATATATACACCGGAACTGCCCATTGAAATACATAAGTATGATTATGGAATTTCTTATTGGCAGAACCAGCAGATAAAAGTACCTTTACTTCATGATTATGGTATTACAGGTTATGGTGTAACCGTAGGAATGTGTGATGACGGATTTAACTGGAGAGACCATGAAGCATTACGCACAAGAAGAGTGCTTGGGGAGTATGATTGGATATTTAAAGATGATTCAACTCAAAATCAGTTTCCCCCGGCACAATTTCCAAAGGATGGATGGGACCAGGATGGGCATGGAACAACCACTTTTTCTACAATGGGTGGATTTTTCGAAGGTAAATTGATTGGTCCTGCTTTTGACGCTGATTATTATCTCAGCAAAACTGAAGATGCAAGGTCAGAAACACCCGTTGAAGAAGATTATTATGTGGAAGCGGTGGAATGGATGGAAGCAAAAGGAATTGAAGTTATTTCTTGTTCATTGATATATAAACCGTTTGATAATCCCATTGATGATTACACTTATAAAGATATGGATGGCAATACCACAGTGATAGTCCGTGCAGCAGACATGGCTGCATATCTTGGTATAGTTGTATGTAACTCAATGGGAAATGAAAGGCAGACAGTTCCTCCAAGTATAGTTTCACCTCCTGACGGGGATTCGGTAATTGCAATAGGTGCTGTGGACAGTGCTGAAGTTATTGCATATTTCAGCTCAAACGGACCAACGAGTGACGGAAGAACAAAACCCGATGTTGTAGCTATGGGTGTTGATGTTTATACAGCAAACTCCAAATCAATAACACGTAATGATAGCACATATGGATATTCAAGTGGTACATCATTTTCCTGTCCGATAACGGCAGGCGTTTGCGCTTTAATTCTTTCCGCTCATCCGGAATTAACACCAATGCAGGTAAGAGATGCACTGAGAAATACCGCTAATAAAAGCCATTTTCCGGATAATGTTTTTGGCTGGGGCTTAATTGATGCTTATGAAGCTGTTTTGTATCACGGCGGATTTATCAGCAATAAGCCGGAAACTGCTGTTGAAGATGGGAATACAATGTATTCAATTTATGTTATATCAAAGAGTAAGATAAATCCTGATATGGTTAAAATGTATTATTCTGCTGATGAAAGTGGTAATTTTCAGGAAATTACAATGTCGCTATCAGACAGGATAGATGAAACGAACTCAGGCAGATATACTGTTACTATAGGTGAAACCCCTTTGAAATTTTATTTTACAGCGGAGGATTCAAAAGGAAAGATAACCGGACCGTATAACGCACCGGGGAAATTTTTTATAACTAATAACGAAACTAAACAAATAGAAATATATTAATTTATTGTTAAGTACAGGAAAAGAATTAGAAAAAGCAATACTTGTTTGCACTTCCATACCGAAGTCAAATAGAGTAAAATCATCAGTAAAACAGAAAATATACAAGGAACACCTCGAAGAGCTCGATTTTCTTGCTAAAACTGCCGGTGCTGAAATTGTCGGTAAATTTTACCAGGAAAGAGATAATATTGACAGTACTTATTTCATCGGCAAAGGCAAAGCACAGGAAATTGCCCTGCAGGTTGAAGAAGAAGAAGTTGACCTGGTCATTTTTGAGAACTCTCTTTTACCTACACAAATAAGAAATCTTGAAAAAGTAATTAAATGCAAGGTTATAGATAAACCTGCTTTGATACTGGATATTTTTGCTGCTAATGCAAGAACGGCTGAAGCAAAAACACAGGTGGAGCTTGCACAGCTTCAATATTTACTGCCGAGATTAACAAGGCAATGGACTCACTTATCGAAGCAGTTAGGCGGTATCGGAACAAAGGGACCCGGTGAAACACAGATCGAGACTGACAGGCGTTTGATTAATACAAGAATATCTGTACTGAAGGATAAGCTGAAGAAAATAGAAGAACAAAGGAAAACTCAAAGACAGCAGAGGAATAAATTTATCAGGATTGCTTTGGTTGGTTATACCAACGTAGGTAAATCTACATTGCTGAATATTCTTACCGATGCGGATGTATATGTAGAGAATAAGCTGTTTGCTACGCTTGATACATCGACCAGGGTATTAAAAGAAATTAACAACCATAAAATGCCGCACCAGGTTCTTGTATCTGATACGGTAGGATTTATCAGGAATCTTCCCCATGATTTAATACAATCATTCAAGAGCACACTTGCTGAAGTGGTTGAATCCGATATACTTCTTCACGTAATAGATATATCTTCGGAAAGCTTTGATGAGCAGATGAAAGTTGTCGAAGAAACTCTTAATGAAATAGGAGCTTCTCATAAGACCACAATTCTTGTCTTCAATAAAGTTGATATTTTATTTAAAGAGGGAAGGGAAGACCATCTTACCGAAATGAAGCTGCAGTATCCTGAAGGTGTATTTATTTCTGCAGAAAAGGGAATTAACCTGATAGCCCTTGAGCAGAAAATAACCGAAGTAATCAACAGTGAGCTTGCAGAAACGGAAATAAAAATTCCGGTATCAAATGGAGATGCATATAAAATTATTAACAAGCTTCATGAGCAGGTTGAAATACTTGACACAAAATATTTGAATAAATCGATAAAGCTAAAGATTCGCGCAAGCAAGAATGAGATAGCGAGGATACAGAAATCTTTAGCAATAAAGAATTAGGTTTATAAGGTTTATAAGGTTTATAAGGTTTATAAGGTTTATAAGGTTTATAAGGTTTATAAGGTTTATAAGGTTTATAAGGACTGAATCCCGAAGGGATGACATAATGGTAGTAAAGATTATCAGATACGCGAAAGAATCCCGAAGGGATGATATTATTAAGTATAAAAAATAAACAGTAAAAATAAAAAGATTCCCGCTTTCCGGGATTGGTAAAAAAACATGTCTACAAATTACAAAGGGGTTGATTATTTTAATCTCGATGAGCTTCTCTCAGAAGAAGAGAAGATGATCCGGGAAACTACAAGAGATTTTGTTAACAGCGAAGTTTTGCCTATAATCGAACACCACAACCAGGCAATGACATTTCCCAAAGAATTAATTCCAAAGATGGCGGAGATTGGCTTATTCGGACCAACACTGCCTGAGCAATACGGCGGAATTGGTATAAACAATGTTGCATACGGATTAATGATGATTGAGCTTGAGCGGGGAGATTCCGGCTTAAGAAGCTTTGCATCGGTTCAATCAGCATTATGCATGTATCCGATATTTGCTTTCGGAAATGAAGAGCAGAAAATGAAATGGCTTCCTCCTATGGCAAGGGCTGAGAAGATTGGATGCTTCGGTTTAACCGAACCGGATTACGGCTCAAATCCCGGCGGCATGATTACCAATGCACAAAAATGTGACGGCGGTTATGTTTTAAACGGTGCTAAAATGTGGATAACAAACTCACCTATTGCAGATGTTGCAATTGTTTGGGCTAAGCTTGATGGAGTGGTAAATGGGTTTTTAGTCGAAAGAGAGTTCAAAGGATTCGGTACACCTGAAATGAAAGGGAAGCTTTCACTCCGTGCATCTATCACCGGTGAAATTACACTGCAGGATGTATTTGTACCCGAAGAAAACTTATTACCCGGAGTGCAGGGATTAAAAGGACCCCTCTCATGTCTTAATCAGGCACGGTACGGCATTGCATGGGGTGTACTTGGTGCTGCTATGGAGTGTTATGCCACTGCTTTAGAATACTCTTTATCACGCATACAGTTTGATGTACCTATAGCTTCATTTCAGATGACACAGGAAAAGCTTGTATGGATGCTGAATGAAATAACAAAAGGACAATTGATGTGCTATCATTTGGGAAGAATGAAAGATAACGGAACAATGAAACATCAGCATGTATCAATGGCTAAAAGGAATAACTGTGAAATAGCACTTACAATATGCCGTATGGCAAGAGAGATACTCGGTGCTAACGGAATACTTGATGAATATCCTGTAATGCGTCACGCAAATAATCTTGAATCAGTTAAAACCTATGAAGGCACACATGAAATGCACACGTTGATTATTGGAGAGGATATAACAGGAATACCCGCGTTTAGAGTCTCATGAGTTCATATAATTTGTAGATTTTATATAGTTTGTTAAGTTTGTTAAATTAAGGATTCTGGTAAATACTAGAATCCTTTTTTATTATCATTAATCATAATATTGTTTTATTATCTTATTCTTCAGTAATATAAGTAGACTTAATAAAATAATATCATAAGGTGATACTGTTTTTTTACTTTCATTATTTATATTTGGATAAAATATTTCTATTTATCTCTTTTTCGTTATAAAAGATTATTTTTATTATGAATTTTTTAAAATAATCCTATGAAAATATTCATCTGGTTATCTTCATTAACAGTTTATCTTTTCATCTGCTTTTATTTTGTTTTGCCGGAATGTCTAAAAGTCTGGTATCCTGCAGGTACTAACGAGTTTATTTTCTGCTTCCTTTTACCGCCTGGGTTAGGCATTGTTATATATGTTATGTACAGGGTCAAATCTATTCCTATAACCATTGTAGTTAGCTTAATGGGTTTAATCTCTCTTCTTGCTTGGTTCGGTCCTAAATACTTCTTTCAGTTTTTTACTTCTCCAAAATGGATTTTCTGGGATTGTGTTCACCTAATTAATGTCTTTGCTAATCTTACAGGCACTTCTTACGAAACTATAAATGTTCTTATTTTCTGCTTGTTTGGTCCTGTTATTTTCATGTTCATGGCTTATAAAATTTTCTCCTTAAAAAAACAATTAAAAATCTATAATCATGAATAAACCATTTAGCTATACATTTTGTATCTTAACAGCTTTTTATATAGCATTTGTCTCTGTTTGCCTATGGGTTATTTCAATTTATTCTTTTATTCCTGTTGTAATGCTTCTTCTTATAGATTACTACCCGGGCTTAGCAGATATTCCGGCTATTAATTATTAAATTAAGATTTATTCTAATTAATATTATTAACCGGATTAGTATGATGAGAATTTGTTAGATGACTAGGAATCAAAATATAAGGGGACAAGGGGTGAAAATCGATGTAGGACAAGGGGTGATTCGTTAATATGTGGAGATTTGTGGATCATAGAACAATTGTAATAAATACAAAAAATCTTTAATTATGGAAAATCACCCCTTGATTTCAACCCCTGCGGAGATTTTAATCAAGGGGTGATTATTCTTTATTAAAGTTCTTCACATTGAGAAAGTTTGATGGATAAGTTTAAAAATAATTAATCTATTGACGAATCACCCCTTGTCTTCATATATTTTCACCCCTTGATTTCAACCCCATGCAAAGATTTTAATCAAGGAGTGATTATTCTTTATTAAAGTTCTTCAATTTAGAAAGTTCGCTGAATAAGTTAAAATCATCTTTCAATCTACGCCTGCTTGCGTAATGTAATGAGCATGCAGTCATCACCCATTGTCCTCATATATTTTCACTACTTGTCCTCTAATCAAGATAAACAATTGTATCCTTTGTTTCCTTAGTGTACTTTGTGGTAAAGCTTCTAATTTAACTAATCTGATAAATCTGATTAATCTGATAAATCTGACAAATCAGTAAAACAAGGTCTTATTTTTCCGTTGATGTAAATCTCTTTTTTTCATATCTTTGTGTATTCAAGAAATCTAAAATTTAAAATATATAAGACATGATATCATTAGGAGAAAAATTTCCAAAATTTAACAAAAAAGCTGTTGTTTCTATTGAACCGGGTAAAGAATTTGCAAACATTACATCAAAGGACCACATTAATGCAGGTAAATGGATGGTGATGTTCTGGTACCCGAAGGATTTTACCTTCGTTTGTCCCACAGAAATAATTGAGTTCGATAATCATTTTGATGAGTTTGCTGCAAAAGATACAGTTCTTGTTGCTGCATCAACCGATTCAGAGTTTGTACATCTTGCATGGAGAAATAATCACCCCGGACTGGGAAGAATAAAAACTCCAATGCTTGCTGATACATCAAAATCACTTGCAGAAGAGCTTGGAATATTAACAGCAGAAGAAAAAGTTGCTTACAGGGTTACATTTATTGTTGATAATGAAGGTACGGTAAAATGGATTTGTGCAAATGATTTAAGCATTGGCAGGAATGTTCCTGAAGTATTGAGAGTGCTTGTCGCATTGCAGACAGGCGAGCTGACTCCCTGCAACTGGGAACCGGGAATGAAGACTTTATAATTTCGAATTGAAAAGCTGAACCCCAGATTAACCCTGATTAATATGATTTGAATGATTTATCGTTCAAGAGATTGAAATTATTTCTATGTGTATCAAAAAGCACAAAGAAAATATATATTTCCTATAGAGTATTTAAAGTATCAATATATATTAAAGTTTTGTTTTTCGATTAAAAGAATCATTTATATTTATACGAAGAACTAATCATTCAAATCATATTAATCAGGGTTAATCTGGGGTTCTGCTTTTAATCTTCCAACCACTTCAAACTTTTCCAGCATATCATCAAAGTGCGGGGCATCGAGCATTTCAGCAGATAAATCCTGTCCGGCTTGGTGTATAACCCAATGCTCACCGTTTTTCCAATGGAAGCTGCCGGTTACGTCATAGACTAATCCGTTATAGGCAATATAACATCGTTTTCCTCCTTTACCGTCATATTGGCTTAGCTCTTCTGCTGAAAAGATTTTCATTAATAATATAAATAGTTCAATTAAATTTCACAGTTTCAAAAGTGTATTCAAAACCTCACGCCCGGTATATTCAAAACCTCAACCCAGTATACTTAAGACATCACTCCAGGTATCCAAAACCTCACCCCCAGCCCCTCTCCTTTTAGGAGAGGGGAGATGCTTATACACTCCATACACTCCATACACTCCACACATTCTATACACTCCATGCACTCTATACACTCAACGCACTCTAAACTACACCGAAAACTTGCTAACGTAAGGAGATTTCACACTATCAGATCTCTGGAAATGACCGGACGGACCTTCACCGATAAACTCAGAGAACCATGCTTCATGCTGTATCTCTTCATTCAATATTGCAAGTGAAAGCTCATATGTCCTGTGGTCTTTGCCAAATGTCAGATTGCAGATTGCATTGTAACCGCGGATAGCACATCTCTCTGCGGCAACAAGTATCTGAAGCATATCCTGTACGTTAGTAGGGTCTTTTGGAAGAAAAGCCTCGGGACATGCAGACATATCATGGAAATCCTTCATGTTCTGCGGTAATGCTCCGCCAAGTTCGTATATACGAGGTACGAGTGCTTCAAAATGATTGCGGTCTTCGATACGTGCATCTTCAGTGATTGCTTTTAAACCTTCACCATCAAGCCCGATTAGATTAACCCTTAAAATTGTGTAGTAATAATAAGTGGTGAGTTCTGCTGCAGCATTTTTAACAAGTAGTGTTAACAGTTCATCAACATTGATGCCAGATTTTTCTACGATTTCTCTTGCTACTTTACCCATAGTTTTTATTTTTTTAAGTTTTTAATTAAATGATTAATGCGAAATTAGTTTATTTGAATTGATAAAGCAAATTGATTATATTTATAAAATGATAGATGAAATCTATAATAAACAATTGTAAAATTATTCATGGAGAATAGTTTTATAAATATTTATTGTTCTTATCCTCACCCCCCTGACCCCCTCGTGCAATTGCGGATTGCGGATTTTCAATTGCGAATTTGCACTAATATTCTAAATCCGAAATCACAAATCCGAAATCCGAAATCAATCCAGGGGTGAGGATAAGAATATTAAAATCACCCAAAATTAAAAATCAAACACAAAATGATAAAATCACAATTATGACCATCACACAGCTTGAATACATAATAGCATTAGATACATACAGAAATTTTGCAATCGCGGCGGAAAATTGTTTCGTTACACAACCAACTCTAAGTATGCAAATTCAAAAACTTGAAAAAGAGTTCGGAGTAATTTTGTTTGACAGAAGCGAACAGCCGGTTATTCCAACTGATATTGGTGAAATTATAATTAAACAGGCAAGGGAAGTTATAAATGAATCGAAAAAAATAAATGAGTTGGTGAAGTTATACAGCAATAATATTGAAGGGGATTTGAGTATTGGGATAATTCCGACTGTTGCACCTTACCTTCTGCCAATGTTCTTAAAATCATTTATTGAAAAATATCCTAAGATAAATTTAAAAGTGGAAGAATTGCTTACAATGCATATTGTGGATAGAATTAAATCAGGTATGCTGGATATGGGTATTGTATCCACTCCGCTTGAAATAAATGGTATCGAAGAAATTCCAATGTTTAATGATCCGTTCCTTATTTTTTTATCAAGTACACACCGTTATTAAAGAAAAAATTGTTAAACGTAAAAGACCTTGATATTAATGATGTATGGTTATTAACAGAAGGGCATTGCTTAAGAGACCAGATATTGAATTTATGCGAAACAAAAAGACAGAAGGAAAAGCTGAGTAAATTTCAATATAAGACAGGCAGTCTTGAAACGATAATCAAAATTATGAAAAGACAGGGTGGATTAACAATTCTTCCAACTCTAGCTGCAATGGATTTAAAAAGTGAAGAAAAACAATTCCTAAGAGAGTTCAATTCGCCCAAACCCAAAAGAGAAATAAGTATTATAATTAAGAAAGGATTTTATAAACTAAAATTGATAGAATGCCTGAAGGAAGAGATAATAATTAATCTTCCTGAAGAGATTTGATTTAACCACCTCACCCCCCAACCCCCTCTCCACATGGAGAGGGGGAGGCTAAAGATTAAAGAACATGAAAATTGAAAAAAAAATAAAAAGCGAAAATATTCTCCCCCTCTCCACATGGAGAGGGGGTTGGGGGGTGAGGTTTGTAAAATTTCCAAAATAGACTTTGTTTTATTATACTTTTATTTTATCTTTGCAACGCTTATTTTTTTCAATAATTAAAACTAATTTTCTTATAATGGAGTTAACATTAGAAAAGCAAATCAATTGCCCGGTTTCATCGGTATATAAAGCATTTACAGATGCTGCGGTTTTATCTCAATGGTTCACATCAAATGCAAAAGTTGACCTGAGGGTTGGAGGAAGATATTCAAACGATGACAATGATGAAGGGAAATATCTTGAAATACAGCCAAATAAACTTGTTAAGTTCACATGGGATAATAAAAACTACTGTCCCGGAACAGAAGTCAGTGTTTTCTTCAACGGTGGCGATAAAACAACTGATGTAACATTAATCCATCATAACCTTGCAACTGAAAAACACGTAAACAGTATGAAATCCGGCTGGACATGGGCTCTGGCAAATGTGAAATTGTATCTGGAAGAAGGTAAAAAGATTGGGTATGAAGAATGGCTTAAAACAATTAGCAATGAACAATTAGCAATGAACAATTAGCAATGAACAATGAGCAATGAACAATGAGCAATGAACAATTAACAATGAGCAATTAGCAATGAACAATTAAGAATTATGTATATAATAATTTAAAATATGAAATATTTAATTAAGCTGGTTTTATTACTGATAATAACTACTGTGTTATATTCACAGGAAGTGCCGCAGATGAGAATAGAAGACAGGATAAGAATTGCTGAAGCATACTCATTAAACAATGAGCTGGCAGATTCAATCTGGCAAAACTGGAGTAAAACTACATTCAGTACACTTTTAGTAACCTCCGATTACGAATTCCTGGTTTATAACAACAATCCTTCATCTGATTTTAAGTTAGCCGGATTCGATTCATTGCTTATGAGTCCTGTATATTACCGCCCGAGGCAAATGGATGAGAATTTTCTTGCAACATATCCTGCAGTAAACGGGATTCCGACTATTGTTGTTGGTACTCCGGAAAAAACAAATAAAACATCAGGTGAATGGGTTATAACTTTATTGCATGAACATTTTCATCAGCTCCAAATGTCACATAATGATTATTACGATGCTGTGAATAAATTAAACCTGTCCGGAGGTGATGAATCGGGGATGTGGATGTTGAATTATCCTTTCCCATATGATTCCACTGGTATTAACACTGCTTTTAACGAGCTTAGCAGAAACCTGCTTGATGCAATAAACTCGGTTGATAATGAGGATTTTCATGCAAAAGCTATGGGATATTATGAAATGAGGAAGAATTTCACAAATATGCTTAAGGAAGCTGATTACAAGTATTTTTCATTCCAGTTATGGCAGGAAGGTATTGCAAGATATACCGAATTAATGATAGCACGGCTTGCAGCGGAAAAACGTACACCGTCAAGCGGTATGCATAATTTAAGTGATTTTTTTTCATATAAAGAAACTTCACAAAAAATAATATCTGGCATTGTGAAAAATCTGCAGGAGCTAACGCTTACATCATATAAACGGGTTGCTTTTTATTCTTTAGGCTCAGGTGAAGCATTAATTCTTGATAAACTAAACCCTGAATGGAAGGAGAAATATTTTATAAATAAATTTTATTTGGAAAAATATTTTTAATTAATAAATAATTATTTAAATTATAACAAAGTTTTTAAGTTAAGTTAATTTAATGCCCCAGCACAGAATAAAATTGATAGCCGATGTTGCTTTTTTCTCTGAAAATAAAGTATTGCTTGTCAAATACTCGGAACAAAATAAATACGATAATGTAAAAGGCTGGTTTTTACCGACCGACCAGCTAAAAAATAAAGAGCATCCTGAAGATGCCGCATTAAGATTAGCAAAAGAACAATTAAATCTTAAATTCGAATCGTTTATACTGGATAACGTTGAATCGTTCACAGGTCATGACAGGTTATGGCATATGGTATTCCATTTCAGAATTGGCTTGAAATCACTACCTGAGATATGCCCGCCTGAGGATATTGAAACATTTTCATGGTTTGAAATTGATAAACTGCCTCCAAAAATTGAAGTTGCACATCACGGCTGGGCAATTTATACAATTGAGGATATGGTTGAGAAGTATCAATTAAGATTTAATAATGAAGAATGAAGAGTCGGGAGTTCGAGAGTTGGGAGTTCGAGAGTTGGGAATCCGGAGTCAGAAGATAGGCTTGCTCTAATCATATTGATTGAAATAAAAAATCAATATATTTATTTATTAAAATTTTTATATATATAATAAAAGCTAAACAACATGAATAATATAGAATCATCAACAGTTTTCAAGTACACGGGATATTTAATCAATAAAAGCCTGCATGATATTGACCATGAAGAAAGCATTATAGAACCTGAACTAGGCGGCAACTCCATTAACTGGATATTAGGACATTTAGTTGTATCGAAGGATGATGTTTTAAAGGACCTGGGATTGGAATCGTTAGGCAATAAAGAATATGAAAAGAATTATGAGCGGGGAACTAAGCCTGATCCTAAATGTGCAATTAAGCTTGAAGAGATATTAAAGTTATTCAATGAAGGACATGAAAAAGTTATGAAAGCCCTTGAGGAAAATCCGGTTACCGATGAAGAGAAAAGACAAAACATAATATTTCTTGCTTTCCATGAAGCATACCATTGCGGACAAATAGGATTGTTAAGAAGAGTTTTAGGAAAAGAATCTATTGTAAAATAATATCCAGTTTTAATTTTTAAGGCATAATTCTATTGCAGCTTCTTCAGTATTTAATTTATTTCAATATCTGTATTACTCACCAGGGTTTTTGATGTGATTCAATTGCATATCTTCTTATTTCAATACAAACTACAATATTGTTCAAATATAAATGTAACTCGATTATATTACGAAAAATAATCTTTAACGGATAAAAAATATTTCTAATCGACGAGAACCCCCACTCCTGAACGCTTCGTCAGGAGAGGCATAGGCGTCAAGTTAACAGTAAGGAGATTTACGACTGTTACCCCTTGTCATTATCTATTTCGATTCCTCGTTTTGGACAAATATAAACAAACTTATTTGTTTAATTCCTGATTTCCATAGATAACAATTATTTTTGTTATTATTTTACATTTTTATTTCCACGATGTAAATAATATTTCTTTTAATAAAAATCCATATACTCTAACAATAAACTAAATGGAAAAAACCAACCTTGTAGAATTCGATAAGCTCTGGGATTATAATGACCCTGCTGCAACAGAAACAAAATTCAGAGAACTATTGCCTCACGCAGAACAATCCGGAGATGTAAATTATCATGCACAGCTTTTAACCCAGATTGCAAGAACACAGGGCTTACAAAGAAAATTTGATGATGCTCATAACACTCTTGATACAGTTGAAAATATGCTTACTCCTGATACACCATTAGCCAGGATAAGATATTTACTTGAACGTGGCAGGGTATTTAATTCTTCAAAGAATACTGAAAAAGCAATAATGTTTTTCAAAGATGCATTTAATGGATGCTTAATAGCTCATGAAGATTTTTATGCTGTAGATGCTGCTCATATGATGGGAATTGCAGAGAAGGGCGAAGAATCACTGAAATGGAATGAGAGAGCAATTGAGCTTGCCGAATTAAGCACCGATGCAAAAACTAAGGGATGGCTTGGTTCATTATTGAACAACACAGGATGGACATTCCACGATATGGGTAATTATGATAAAGCAATGGACCTTTTTCAGAAATGCCTGAAGTGGCATGAAGAAAGAAATACAGGAATGGGTCACAGGATTGCTAAATGGACTGTTGCAAGAACGCTGCGTTCACTTGGGAATTATAAAGATGCTCTGGAAAGTCAGAGAGCTCTGCAAAAAGAAATTGAAGATAATAATATTGAACCGGATGGATATGTTTATGAGGAGATAGGGGAGAACCTGATTGCATTGGGACAAAACGATGAAGCAAAGCAATATTTTTCAAAAGCTTATGAACTCATTTCAAAAGATGAATGGATGGCAGCTAATGAAAAAGAGCGGTTGGAGAGATTAAAGAAATTATCTGAATAAATTGAATTCACCTCTTTCTCAATTTCGAATTGAATTTATTAATTTGTCAGATTTATCAGATTCTCAGATTTTTCAGATTGAATTTTCTAATTGAATCAATTTTCAAATAATTACACAAATGGCAATAGCTCTCTGCATGCAGTCGAAATTCGAAATTATATTGGTGAGGTTTAACTTAACATGCATTCCATAATGGCTAAAATATTCATCGGTATTTTTTTATTTTTGTGTACTATAAGTATTATGTCGCAATCACAAACAAACTGGAATATTGAACCTTCCTTTAAGTATGATGCGTTGTGTTTTCTTAATATACTCACCGCAGATACTTTTTATCTGACTTATTACAAAGATGAATATAATAAGTTCAAAGATAAAATAACCGAAACTGTAAAATTATCATTGATAAGTTTAAAAAAGAATTTAAAAGAGAATAACGGAAGAATAATTTCAGCTTATCTTTGCCTTTATTTTTCAGCAGTGGAAGACTCAACTCTTGAACAGATGACAACTCGCCTCGATAATCTTGATGAGCTAAAGAAAAATTTTGAGAAAACACCTTATCATGATGAAGAAAGCTGGAATTTGTTTGTTTCCGCTGTTCCGGATTTAAAAGTAATATTTGCATATTTAAAGGAAATTGATTTTGAAGGTTACTGGAATCAAAATATTTTACCATTAGTGCAGAAGAAAATAAATGAAACACAACCGGGATTGAAAGATTATGATGTAATAAAAGAAAACGAATATTTGCTTGGATATAAGCTTCCATCAAATGAGATTGTTGTATATATGCTGTATTATGTCCGTCCGCATGGCATTAAAATAACCGGAACAAGATTTTTAACAGATGTAGCATGGCCTTTTAATATTGTTATCCGTACTGCCGCCCATGAAATGATGCACCCGCCATATGACCCGGCAAATGACACAGAATTAAAAGAAGTAATAGAATCATTAAGGAAAGATGATTTCCTGATGGATAAAGTTAATAACCATAATCCTTCTTTCGGATATAATACCTTAGAAGGGCTTTTTGAAGAAGACTGTGTGCAGGCAATGGACCAGTTAATAAATGAGAAGTTTGGAATAGCAAAAGATGCAAAACAAAGATGGAAGGAAAGTGATGACGGCATTCATGTATTTGCCATTGCATTATACCAGGTTATGAAAGAAGAAAATTACAATTCGAAAAATGAAGTGTTCAGAGATTTCCTTGTAAGAATGATAAAATCAGGACGGCTTTCGGCAGGAAAAATTAAAGCATTTTATGATAAATTTTATAATTGAAAAGGAATTTAATAAATGAGTACATACATTTCGAATGGATGTATTTGCGTTATGGTGCCCGACATCGATAAAGCTGAAAAATTTTACAGCAATGTTATGGGACTGAAACTTTTAAACAAAAGCGATAAGCAATTAGTATATAATACAATTCATTTTACATTATTTGTAGAAAAAAATGATGTAGTAAAACCGCCGGTGCCGTCATTTACTGTTGATAATATAAATGAAGCAAGAAGTGAATTGGTGGATGCCGGCTGCGAGATAGTTGATGAAGGCAATAACTGGATGTGGTTCAAAGACCCGTTCGGGAATGTGTTTGATGTGATAGAGCAGTGAGAGTTGGGAGTTCAAGAGTTAGGTGCTGGAGAGTTATTTTTGATTTGAGATTTTTGATTTGTATGATTAAGAAGCTTGAACCCCAGATTAACCCTGATTAATATGATTAAAATGATTAATATTTCAAGAGATTGAAATTAATTTTAAATGTATAAATAATGAAAAGTGCTTTAATCACATATTAATATACTTTAGAGTATTTATAGTATCAATATGCTATAAAGTTTTGTAATTCGATTAAAAGAATCATTTATATTAATATGAAGAACTAATCATTTTAATCATATTAATCAGGGTTAATCTGGGGTTCAAGCTTTTACAATTCGTAATAGACAAGGGGTTACTTATATAAATATGGAAAATTGAAAACTGCCAATATACATAATAAATAACCCCAGATTGTAATAACAGCTTACCCCTTGCAACCAATATTTAACAACATTATAAACTTATCACAAATGTAACTTCAAAAATTTTTCTAAAATGGGAACGTAATTGAAATTATAATTATTTTCAAACTAAACTGACAGTGCCCCTCAGTGCTGCCGGTTTTTTTATTAATAAAAATATTATGAAAATGTATATAATCATATTATTTGCCCTTTCAAACCTATTCTTCAACTGCAAACAGCAGGAAGAAATCTCTCAATCAACATTACCGGATACTTTAAAAAACGAAATTACTATCGTAAACGATAATGAACCGGGTGAAAAATTATTAGTAAAAGGGAATATAATTGATGAAGACGGAAAACCTGTAAACGGTGCTGCAATATTTGCGTATCAAACAGATGTTAATGGAATTTATTCGGAACAGGGCAGCAATAATCCAAGAATAAAAGGATATTTAAAAAGCGGGAACAACGGGGAATTTTTAATTCACACAATAATTCCAGGCTCATATCCCGAAAGCAGGAATCCTAAACACATTCATTTTGAAATTAAAAAAGAAGGGTTTAAAGACAGTTTTTTCGAAATTGTTTTTGAAGGAGATCCGTATTTAACTGATAGCTTTATAAGAAGTGATGGCGTAGTGCTGACTAAAATAAATAAAGATAATAATGGAAATAATGTTTGCGAGTTTGAAGTAAAGTTAAGCAAATAACAGATGAGTTTTGAGTTTGAGAGTTTTGAGTTTGAGAGTTGCGTACTGATCCTAAAGGACTTAAGAGCAGTACGCAGCTTTGTAGTTAATTTGAAATATAGTAAATTATTAACTACTAAAATTCTTAATCAACTTTTACTTCTTGTCTTTCAATCATTTTTATTCTCCCGGAATGTTCTGCTATTTCTTTTATTACCGGGTTAATCTTTAAATCAAGCATTTCTTCAACAGAGCAGGGGAGACGGAATGACCAATTGCTTTTATCGACCGAACCGGGAATGTTAATGCGATAATCGGGGTGGTTCATTTTGTTAAACAGCGGCTTATCAAGATATAAATACTCCTGAATTAACTGAATACTAAATACCGAAGAAGATTCACTGATTCTTTCAAGATTTCTTTTTATCAATTCACGGGGACTGTTAAACATTGCCGGTTTATCTCCATATAAATATCTAAGGTATTTATTTTTTTCATTATAAGAATCCTTATATAAATTCATGAACTGCCATTTATCATGGTCAAATACCGGAAGCTTGTGCCATAATATTCCTTCATCATTTAAATCCTCTTTCCATTTTAATCTGCCCTGCTGTAAATTATCTAAGTCAAATAATGACATAAGAAGCTCATTATAAACGGTACCCGGGAGCATATGCTTCCTGCAAAGCATTTCAAATAATTTAGCATCTATTGTGCCTGTTTCGTAGTTCCACCAGTTGATAAAGAAAGATGAATCGTGTGTGGAAATCACAGCAGCAGAATTTACCCTGTAATTATCCGGTGTTTTGAAATCATAATTCTCTTTACTGTACCTTTGAAACTCAATGCCGGGAATTCCATACTCGCTTAATGTAGTATATGAGCATACAGGAACTGTACCAAGGTCTTCACCGCATGGCAGCATTTTTGTACTTGAAAGCATCGTGTTGATAATAGTTTTCCCGTGCTCTTCCCATATAGCTTCGTTATCAGGGTCAAACTTACCGTGCATTGCTGCCAATTCTTCAGGAGCATTTACATCAACCGTCCAAACCCTGAACAACCCAACAAAGTGATCTATCCTGTACATATCATAGAAATTCTCTGCATATTTTAATCTTTGGTTCAGGTACTTAAAATTATCGGCAGCAATATTCATCCAGTTATAAGGCGGCATGCCCCATTTTTGTCCTAATGCAAAATACATATCAGGCGGTGCACCTGAAGCAAGCTCAAGCTTAAAGAAATTTTGATTAGCCCAAACATCGGCACTTTCTCTTGCAACAAGAAAGGGGAGGTCTCCCATCAAACAAATCCGGTGCTTTGATGCATAAGCTTTAATTTCCTTCATCTGCTCTGATAACTGCCATTGCAGCCAATAATGAAAATTGATTTTATTCTTATTCACCTTTTCCACTTTACGCAGTGCATCAGCTGACCTGTTCTTTTCATCACTTTTCCAGTTTTCCCAGCCGATTGGCCGGTGATTTTCTCTTAATACTTTGTAAATAGCATAATCCCTGAGCCAGTAGCTGTTTTCTAATATAAATTTATTCAGCTTCTCATTCTCATCACGGTTTTTATTGTAAATTTTCCAGAGAATCTCAAGCTTATCTCTTTTTACTGCATAGTTTACTTTACGGTGAGAAGTATTATATTTTTTTCTAAGTGCCTTTAATGCATCTTTATAGTTTTTGATATCTGCATTTTTCAGCTTGCTTATGGTAAGGTAAACCGGGTCTAAAGCAAATGTGCTTTCAGCACTGTACGGAGCAAAATCATAACCCATATCATTTATAGGCAATAACTGAAGTATTGTCATGCCTGTTTTTTTGCACCATTCAATTACATGTTTTAAGTCCGATATTTCACCAATACCTATGCTGCTGTCTGAATAGATTGAAAACAAAGGCACACATACGCCTGCACGTTTTTGTGTACCTGTATTGCTCCATTGTTCCTGTGAGGGAGTATTTAAAAAGTTTTCGTAATTCATATTATAATACCGCCAATTTCTTTGCCGGCTTTACTAATTGTTCCCATACACCTTTTCCGTTTTTATATTTATGGATGTTACTTATTGCCAATTCAAGCTTATCTACAAATTTATTCTCAAGAGCTATGCCGGATAAATCTTCTGCAAGCTCTATTGCTTTAGCAGCATATTGAAGTATTTGTGCTGCTTCAAGCCCTGATATTTCCGAAAAGAACCATCCGCAGCTTGTGAACATGAACATAGAATACTTCTGCATTTCAAGCAATTTATAACATTTATCAATTTCATTGAGATTTAAAGCTTTTTTTGAATTGTTATAAAAAAATTCTCTTGCGGTATGTTCGGTATTGTCCAATAATATATTAATATAATCATTTCTTGCACTCCAAACATCATTAAAATATTTGCTTGCTTCCGTTTCATAAATTTGAATTAACTCATCCCTGAGCCAATTCAATGCGTTTCTCAGGGGAGTTCTCCATTTCTGATGCCTTCCGTCTTCTTCACCACAGCCGCAGTTTCCATACCACCTTCTGACACCATGAGGACAGCTCCATGATGTACCTTCATCTTTGTGACCTGTTTTAATAATTACATCATGTTCAGGGGGATGTGCGGCAAGAAACTCGCCAAAGTTTGCAATTTTTAATCCATGATTAGCTGCCAGGGCATCAAAAAAATATGCCAATGTCATTTCGGAAAATTTTTTATGATGACCGAAAGTTTCTCCGTCTGTTGCAAGCCCGATAATTCTGTCTTCCTTATTATTATGAGAGAGAGCTAAATTTATTTTATAAAGGAGATTTAGTGAACTGTTCAGTACGTCTTCGAATGCTACAGCTTTGGAAATTGGTCCATCGTAAAAAAACACATCGATATATTTTTTGGAATTAGTTCTTGAATAACATCTGTACGGATGCTGGGGGTCAATGTTGCCATGTGATACATTTATCCACTTCCTTGTACCTGATACTCTTGCTGCTAGTGCCTGGCTTACATCAAGTATTATGTACTTCATACCTTCCGCTATCAGCACATCAATTGTTGCATAGTTTACTGCAGTTTCAGGAAGCCAGATTGCCTCCGGTGCTCTCCCAAAGTGATGTTCAAAATCTTTTATTCCCCATTTAACCTGTGTAATTTTATCCTGTTTATTTGCAAGCGGCATTATGACATGATTATAGCACATTGCAATAGCATTACCATGTCCGTTATGTTTGACTATACTATTCCGGTCTGCTTCAATTATTTTGTTATAAACCAATGGATATTTTTCCTGTATCCAGTGGAGCAGGGTAGGACCAAAATTAAAATTCAAATATTCATAATTATTAATGAGCTTAAGTACTTTGCCGTATTCATCTTTAATTTCTGCTAATGAATTAGGCAGATAGCATTCATGCATAATCCTGTCATTCCAATCGTGATATGGAGCGGCACTTGGCTGCTTTTCAATCACACCGGTCCATGGATTTTCCCTTGGCGGCTGATAAAAATGTCCGTGTATAGTTATATAATTCAATTATTTAATAACAAAAAATGTATATTTAAAGTTTAAATTTGATTTAAATGATGAATGCGAAAGTAATTATTGAAGTTTAGATATAGTAGGGAAAAAAATTTATATTAATTCTTTCAGTTTCTCTATTGTCAGTCCAGTTTTTTTTAGAATATTATTAAGTGTTCCTTTTTTAATCTCTTTATGATAAGGTACAACAACTGATTTTTTCTCATTCATATTATGCATAAAAACTTGGCTACCCTTTTGATGATCAATATAATAGCCAAATCGTCTTAATGCTTTTATCACTTCCTTACCAGAAAAAGTTTTGCTCAAATGGTTACAATTACTTCTTTAATTTTTGTACCGGGCTTAGTATACATTTCATTTATTTTTTCAAGTCCTTCCATATAGCATTGTATTGCCTCAATTGCATTTTCAACCACTTCTTCTTCAGTATCACCCTGAGTAAAACAACCATCCAATGCGGGTACAGTTACATTATATCCGCCTTCTTCTGCTTTTTCTAATACTATATTAAATACCATATTCTAATTTAATTAACCTGTTTTATTATTACAATTACAAAAAGATGATAAAATGTTCCAAGGTGATTTATATTTTTTATTCAAATTTTAGTAAAAATCGAATAATTTAATTAGATAAAAGAAAATAATGAAGATTGTATTTTGCTCCTGTCCATCGGTTCTCATGATGAAGTATATTAAAATAGATACCTTACAAAAACTCTTAACTCTCCAAATCTCAACTCTCTTTCTCCTCCCACAAAAACACATTCATTGCTAACGGGGGAAGTGTAACTTTAACGCAATACTCCCACTGCTGATGCTGCTTGTGTGATGTTCTTTTCCCGCCCATATTACCTTTGCCGCTTCCGCCGTATGTTTCTGCATCGCTGTTGAATATCTCCTTATAATATCCCGGCTTTGGCACTCCGAATGTATAATCCGCTCTTTCAACAGGTGTCATATTGAATGTAAACATCAATATCTGCTTTTCATCATCCGATTTTCGTACAAATGCAAGAACACTGTTAGCCGCATCGGAGAAATCCAGCCACTGGAAACCCCTGCTGTCAAAATCAACTTCAAAAAACGCACGGTATTTTTTGTAAAGCTTATTTATATCCTGCATATACTGATTCAGCTTTTTATTTAGTTCGATATCTAGCACACCCCAATCCATCTCTTTTTCGCTGTACCATTCATTATACTGCCCGATATCCGTTGTCATGAAATTCAGCTTCTTACCCGGGTGGGCAAACATAAATCCAAGGAACAATCTCACATTTGCAAATTTCTGCCAGTTATCACCCGGCACTTTCTCCACTAAAGTCTTCTTCCCATGAACTACCTCATCATGTGATACGGGAAGTATGAAGTTTTCGCTAAACGCATACCATAATGAGAATGTGATTTTGCTTTGATGATACTTGCGGTGAATCGGTTCCTTTGAGAAATAGAGGAGTATATCATTCATCCAGCCCATATTCCATTTCATATCGAATCCCAGCCCTCCATCATGTACGGAATGCGTTACACCGGGCCATGCAGTTGATTCCTCTGCTATCATATAATTTCCCGGGAAATACTTATGTACAATGTCATTCAGATGTTTGATGAAGTTAATTGCCTCAAGATTCTCCCTTCCACCATGTATATTTGGCTCCCATTCGCCATGCTCACGGGAATAGTCCAAATACAGCATAGAAGCTACGGCATCTACACGTAAACCGTCGGCATGGTACTTATCCAGCCAAAATAAAGCACTGCCCAAAAGGAAGTTTTGCACTTCATTTCTGCCGTAATCGAAAATATATGTGCCCCAATCCTTATGAAAGCCCTTTTGCCAGCTCTCGTAGGCATATATCTGTTTGCCGTCAAAATAAGCCAATGAGTGTTCATCGGTAGGGAAGTGCGCCGGAACCCAGTCCAGAATTACACCAATTCCATTCTGGTGGCAATGGTCAATGAAGAACATCAGGTCTTCGGGTTTGCCGTAACGGCTTGTGGGTGCATAGTAGTTTGTTACCTGGTAGCCCCATGATATATCAAGCGGATGTTCCATTACAGGTAAAAGTTCTACGTGAGTGTAACCCATCTTTTTTACATAATCTGTAATCTCGTAAGCATATTGTTTATAAGTCTTATAGCCCCAATCGTTAGCGTAATTTATATTATTATAATCCTTCTTCCATGAACCAAGATGAAGCTCATAAATAGATATAGGTTTTGTTTTAAAAGTGTGCTGAGGCTCTTCTATTTTCCTGTCCATCCATTCTTTATCATCCCATTGGTATTTATTAATATTAGCTACTACCGAGGCATTATTCGGGCGTAATTCACAGTAAAAGGCATATGGGTCTGTTTTCCGTCTAAGGTAACCATCCACCTTTGATTTAATAGAATACTTATATACTGTACCTTCATCAATCCCGGGAATAAAGCATGACCAGACACCGCCTTCATTAAGCTTGGTCATTTCATTGACGCCATCCTGCCACGAGTTGAAATCACCGATAATGCTGATTTTTTCTGCATTAGGAGCCCAGGTGGCAAAATGAACACCCATTACGCCATCCTGTTCATGTATCTGGGCACCAAACTTGTCATAAATCCTGTAAAAAGTTGTATTTGCAAATAAATGAAGGTCAAAATCTGTAATAAATTTATCCTTTGGGATATTTTTTGATTTATTTGGCATTATTTAATATAAACACTTATTTATTTATATAAATGTAATTATTAAATTATACTAATAAAATATAAATATTTAATTATTTTTAGTTTGCAGTGCTCTTGTCTACACCTCCATGATTGATTTCGGATTTGCGATTTCGAATTGAGAAGATTATGCCGGTTCATCAGATTCAAGAGATTTAACACAAAGTACACAAAGAAAATAAAGTTCACAAAGACAGGTTTTTTATATAATTTTTATTTTTCTTTGTGTACTTTGTAACCTTTGTGTACTTTGTGTTAAGATTCTAAATTATGCAAATTTGGATAATTTGTTTGATCAGTAATTTAATTGAATAAATATTTTTAACTTTTCGTTTTTTTTTAGTTTTTTTATGCTTCAAGTTTTTCAATCCGAAATTGGCAATCCTCAATCCGAAATCAATAAGGGTGTGAGGTGTCTTGTAACTATTTATAATTTGATGGAGTTATAATTTTATCCCAATGCTAACTAATGAATACATATTACTGCTTATATCATCATTGATATTAATAAGCATTGCACTGTGGAAGGTTTCAGAGAACCTCGGACTGCCTTCGCTTGTGCTATTTCTTTTTGTTGGGATGCTGGCAGGTTCTGATGGGCTCGGGAAAATTGGTTTTGATGATATATCAATCACGCAGTCTATTGGTATAGTTTCTCTTATATATATTTTGTTTTCGGGAGGGATGGATACAAGATGGAAAACCGTCAGACCTGTGGTTTGGAGTGCTGTAAGCTTATCCACATCCGGAGTGATTTTAACAACGCTTGTAATTGGATTAGCTGTACATTGGCTGTTCCATTTTAAGCTGATAGAAGGTTTGTTATTCGGTGCAATAATTTCATCAACAGATGCCGCCGCGGTCTTTTCAGTTTTGCGTGCTAAAGGTACAAAATTAAAAGGCAAGTTAGCTCCATTGCTTGAGCTGGAATCAGGAAGCAATGACCCCGTTGCAATTATTCTCACAGTTATTTTTTTAGAGATAATTGTAACAAACCAGATTGAAGTCGGAAAACTGATATTTCATTTGTTTTCCCAGTTTTTAATCGGTGCGTTTTTAGGAATTCTGCTTGGAAGAGCAATGGTATATTTAGTAAACTGGATACGTTTCTCATATGCCGGTTTGTATCCTGTATTTGTAATGGCTTTTGCTGTACTAGTCTATGCTGTTACAGTTACTGTACAGGGAAGCGGCATGCTTGCTGTATATATTGCAGGTATTGTTGTCGGGAATAATGAGTTTGTTCAAAAAAGATCTTTGATGAGATATTTTGAGGGACTGGCTATACTCGGGCAGATAATAATGTTTCTTACATTCGGGCTGCTGGCTTATCCTACGCAGATAATTCCTGTAGCAGGTATCGGGATTATTATTGCGTTAATCCTGATATTTGTAGCAAGACCTTTGGGTGTATTTATATCTTTAGCATTCTCGGAATTCAGGTTAAGAGAAAAAATATTTGTATCATGGGTTGGATTACGCGGTGCGGTGCCTATTATTTTAGCAACTTTCCCGCTTTCAGCTAACCTGTCAATTGGTAATGATATATTTAATATTGTGTTCTTTGTTACAATTACATCGGCGTTACTGCAAGGTTGGTCCATTCCAATTGCGGCAAAGCTATTTAAAGTATCTGATGAAGAAAGAACTCCGGTAGTACCGCCATTAGAATTAAATTATGATGTAAAGACAAAGAACCAGTTACTGGATTTTATAATACCATACAACTCCGCATTATCAGGTAAAACACTTGCCCAGTTAAACCTGCCGCCTGAAAGCTTAATAACGGTTATCTGCAGAAATGAAGAGTTTCTTGTCCCCACAGGAAGCTCAACACTTGAAGAAGGTGATACAATACTTGTATTGGTGAATGATGAGAATTCCGCTGATGTGAAGAGGATATTGAATATGATTAAGAAAAAAGTGTAGAAGCATAACAACCGGAATAAGAGATTATTCTAATAAGGGCAATCACTACGTGATTTATTCCTTTGTAGAAATTATTCTAATATGGGTAATCACTACGTGATTTATTCCTTTGTAGAGAAATTATTCTAATATCGGCAATCACTATGTGATTATTATTTCTTAACACTTCTTCATTAGTTCAACTTGGGAAGGAGATAAATATTATTTTATCATACTTCTCGTTCTGTTGGTGTCTCATGTGGATGTTTTATAATAAACGAGTGAGTATAAATCGAGGACACCGGAAGAATGTAAAACACTGGCAGTACAGATATATAAACGCCCCTCTCCTTTTAGGAGAGGGGACGGGGGTGAGGTTTTAGAACTCTCCGAACTCTCCGAACTCTCTGAACTCTCTGAACTCTAAACTCACTTTGTTGTATAACTCAATATCACCAATCCGCTGTTGCCGTCTGCAACGAAAACATAATTCCCCGAAGCTGCAACTCCTCCGGCAAAATCTGTTGTATTGTAATATCCAAGCTGTACAGGAGAGGTAGGTGTACCGACGCCTATTGTTTCAATTCCCTGGGGTCCTTCGGCACTGTAAAATACACCATTGTTATTATAAGTCAATGCTGTAAACTGACTGTTCGTATTATAATATGTACCAACCGGAACAGGATTAAACGGATTTACAACATCTATAACAATCATGCTGTTCCAATCTGCAATATATGCATAATGTCCTTCTGCAATATCGATATCCATTGCATAACCGGGCGTATTGAATGCACTTATATAAGCAGGGTAAGAAGGATTAACAACATTTACCAGTTCAACTCCTGCTGTATTTTGAGCTAGGTAAGCTACTCCGCCTTCAGCCCAAATTGCATTAAGATTATCAGCAGAGTAATAACTTGAAAGCTGTGTAACTGCATTTGGTAAGGTTGAAATATCGTATATGTACATCCTGTTATATGTACCGATGTAGGCTCTTCGTGTAGATAATTCAATAAAAGAGCAAATTACATTATCATTAGAAAATGTAATAACTGTATCCAAAAAAGGCTGCGAAGGCTGATCAACGTCAATTATACTCCAACCGGCAGTGCCGTCCGCTACAAATGCATAAGCACGTCCGTTTATGCTTGCTACTTTTACATCAGAAGCATTGCCAGCGGTGTTATATCCTGTTACATAAATCGGAACTGAAGGATTTGAAACATTAATTATTTGCAATCCTGAATTATCATCTGCAATAAATGCATAGTTTATTCCCTGCTGATATATTACAACATCCTGTGCATATCCGGGAGTATTTGCTGTTGCTACAAGGCTCATTCCGCTTGAGTTGATTGGTTCAGTTGTATCACTTTTACATGCATTAAATAATAATGCAATTACCAGGAAAGATATTGTATAGATATAGTTTTTTATATTCATTTTGGTTGTATAGTTCTTTGTCACAAATTTATCTATAAAAATGTGGAGATTCAATTATCAATTTCGAATTGCTCTGATTGCATTGATTAAATTCTGAATCACAGATTTCACTGATTATACTGATTGCACAGATAAAAGTTTCGTAAACTTCTGAGACTTGTCTATCACCAAATGTAAAAGCCTGAACCCCAGATTTACCCAGATTAATATGATTTGAATGATTTGAAAAGCTTGAACCTCAGATTTACCCAGATTTATATGATTTGAATGATTAGAAAAGCTTGAACCTCAGATTTACCCAGATTTATATGATTTGAATGATTTGAAAAGCTTGAACCCCAGATTTACCCAGACTTATATGATTTGAATGAATTGAAAAGCTTGAACCCCAGATTTACCCAGATTAATATGATTGGTATGATTAAAAGCTCTAACACAAAGTTCACAAAGGTTACAAAGAACACAAAGAAAAGCTTTATTAAAAATAACTGTAAAAAAAGTCATCACTTTGAAAGAGTAATCACGGGACTTTAGCCGTGGAATAAACACACCTCATAATCGGACTTTAGTCCAAAATAATAAATCATTTTTGAATTATATGTTTTAATAAATATATTATAAAGTTTTCTAAATTTATAATTAAAAGAAGAACTAATCATTTTAATCATATTAATCTGGGTTAATCTGGGGTTCAAGCTCCTTAATCATATAAATCAGGGGTTCAAAACATTTCCGTCTGGTTCACATCATCTTTTCTTATAAATTTATCTGTCGCCAATACTTCCTTATGATTATGCAAATTATATTTTTTTTCCGATGCATAGAATAAATTGTTTATGCTATTGGCAATCTCTCCGGTACCTGTCATACGTGAATTAAAATTAGGGTCATTTAAATTTCCCTGACGCACATCTTTTATCCTGTTCAATATCTTTGATGCTTTTTCAGGATAAATCCTGTTAAGCCATTCTATAAACAACGCTTCATTTTGATGAGGCAGGCGGAGCATAACTTTCCCTGCAAACGTAGCACCGTGTTCTGAAGCTTCCTTCAAAATATTAGGTATCTCTTCATCTGTCAATCCAGGAATTATTGGAGCAACAAGCACTCCTACCTGGATGCCATTTTTCGATAGCTCTTCAATTGTATGTAATCGCTGAGAGGGGACAGATGTACGCGGTTCCATTTTTCTTGTCAGCTCACGGTTCAATGATGAAATGGAAATCGTTACACTCGCAAGCTGCATAGAAGCGAGCTCTTTCAGTATATCGAGGTCTCTTAATATCATCGCATTTTTTGTCGTTATTGAAACGGGATTTCTGAGCTTAAGAAATACTTCAAGGCATCTGCGTGTTAATTGTAATTTTCTTTCAACCGGCTGGTAGCAGTCAGTATTTCCCGATAAAGCTATTGGCTGCGGTATCCAGCTTTTTTTAGACAGCTCAGCTTCCAATAGTTCAGGTGCATCATGTTTAACAATTATCTTAGTTTCAAAATCAATGCCCGGAGAAAATCCGAGATACTCATGCGACGGACGTGCATAACAATAGATGCATCCATGCTCACATCCGCGGTAAGGATTGATGCTGAAATCGAACCCGACATCAGGGCTGTCATTATGTACAATCAGTGTCTTAGTGTTATCAAAATAAAACTCAGTAGGTGTATTTTCCTTTATTTCAATATCATCAAAGATATCAAGGTTTTCATCATTATAATCGATATATAGTTTTTCAAACCTGTTTTTGGGATCAAAACCGGCACCGCGGCTTTTATTTGCAGAATTAAACAAGAGTATAAGTATTTACATTTACAAATTAGACAATAGCAAAATAGGAAAGATAAAGGAAAAAGTCAAATGATAAGCTATGAGTAAAATATAAACATGTAAAAATTAGATTATTGATAAGAAATGAATAAAAAGTTATATTTGAGGGCACTCTTAGCTCAGTTGGTAGAGCAAATGACTCTTAATCATTAGGTCGGGGGTTCGAGCCCCCCAGAGTGCACCAAAAATAGCGCAAATTCAGCAAAAAATGCAGGATTTGCGTTTTTTGCTTCGCAGGATTTTATAATAATCAGAATAATTTTGTTTGATTGAATTTTTCCAATATTTTACCCATATCAATACGGTTATGCCTATTAAGCAATCCTTTAAATAAATCTCCTTTTTCTTTCAGTCTTTCAGGCATTGTAAAAATATTAAAATCCTCCGGCTTTAGCTGTTCATTTACTTCACTCCAGTCAAGAGGAGCAGAAACAGGATATCCCGCGTAAGGACGAACAGAATAGGCAGATACAAGAGCCTTGCCTTTTTTATTTTGCATCCAGTCAATGTAAACTTTAGCACCTCTTTTTTCTTCAGTATTTTCAAGTGTTGTTATAGAAGGGAGCTGCTTATGTACCAGATGAGAAATGAAACCGGCAAAAATTTCACTCTCAGGATAATCGAATTTTTTGTTTAATGGTATATAAATATGTATTCCTTTTTTACCGGATGTTTTTGGAAAACTTTTTATATTTATTGTTTCAAGTATATCCTTAAATGCCAGGGCAGTTTGAATTACTGAAGTGAAAGGGCTTCCGTTTGTGTTAATATTAATTACCGTATAATCAGGTAACTCAGATGATGTTATTTTTGAATTCCATGGATTAAAATCAACACATCCTAAATTTAGTGCGTATTGTAATGTTTGTTTATTATTACAAACAAGATATTCTGCAATATCTCTTTTACCGGTTAAACTGATTACATGCCGAGTTGTAAATATTTTAATAAATTCCGGCATACTGGTAATATCATCGGAATACAGGTTTTTCCTGAAAGCTATATATGGTTTTAACTGCAGGCATAATGGACGTTCTCTAAGATAGGGAATTATGTATCCGGAAATTTCCGAATAATAATTTAACAGGTTGTTATCTGCTTTATAATCTTTATGAACCTCTATTTGATTTATGTCCGTCAACTTTATTTTATGCGTGTTCATAGCTATGATATTTGAGATTTTTTTATTACTTTTTACTTTGGCTTTTTTAGTATCTATATTTATGATATTATCAACTTCCTGATTGTTATTTGAATGTAATTTAAGTCTGTTATTTATTCTTTCACTCACTAAATGTTCCGACTCTGCTTTTAGGGCTGCAGCCACCGGAAAGACTGATTGTAATATAGAAGCCCGCTGAACCCCTGTTTCATCATTTAACATGCTTACTATTTCCGGGATTATTATTTTATTTTTTAATTTTTTTGCAAACGCCATTATATTATTTTTTATGTTTTAAAAAAGTGTGTAAATATCAGTAAAATAAGCAACAAAGCATAATTATTATAAAGTTCAAAACATGTATCATTGAAAATATTAAGTAGTGATATATTAGAAGAAAATAGTTTTGTATTATTCGGGACTTTAACGCTTTATTTGAAGTATGATTAAAATATATGTATTAAAGCTTCTATTAACATATATTTACATGTTATTAACAAAATGTGTTGAATAATCTTAAAATAAACTTTAAAGTTCCGTAAAAAATAAACTTAAAAATTTCAGGAACTTATAAAGTATTAATTTTATTCTAATTATTAATTCATACTATTAATTAAGTATTTATAAAAGTTTTTTAACCAACATTATATAAACTAAACTAAAATTACATGAAAAAATTTATTTTTGTTTTCGTTCTTTTTGCCGGTGCATTATTGTTCAATTCTTCAACTTCTTATTCACAGGCACTGGAATTTTTCATCTTAAATAACACCGGTGTAACTCTTAACAATATATATGTTACTCCTGCCGAGCAAAACAACTGGGGAAATGATGTATTACCGCAGGATTTATTTGATGACCAGGCAACCGTTAAAGTGTCAATTCCTGCAACATATGGTGAGACTTGCTTATTCGATATTAAAATAACTGACCTTGAGGGAAATGCAGTTATTTTTACAAACGTTGATGCATGCAAATTGCATACTCTTGCAATTCATTGGGACGGGACTTTTGAAATTAAAAATATATAATTTTATTTTAAATAAATAGTTTTTAAAGGCAGTTTATGACTGCCTTTTTTATTTTCCGGAATAATACTTTTTAATATATTCAATTGCTTCTTTTTGAGTTAAAGCAGAAAAGTTTTTATACCTGTCATGAACATCTATTATTTCTTCTATAGCTTTATTTACAACATCTTTATTTTCCCAGCTCTTTAGGTCTTCAATTACTAACATGAGGCAATTTTTCTTATAGCTTATTTGTCCCAGCACATGAATTAAAGTGTTTCTAACTCTTGGTACACTATCATTCTGAAGTTCTTTTAACAGGGGAAGGATATCCTGAGGATGGGTTCTGCCTCTCAGCTCAATTCCGTGGCAGATTTCACGGCGTATTTCTTTATCTGTGTGATGAAGGTATTTCTTTGCCCATTTCAAAACCGGTTTTGGATTTTTTTCACTCATCTTTTTTAATGACCCTATTACTGCATTTCTTACTGAGTGGTCTTTATCAATTAAACCTGAATCGAAGAAATGCTCAACACTTTCAAAATCCTTAATTCCGATTTCTCCTGCAGTGTTAATAACAATTTGGCTGATTTTAGGCTCATCTTCTGAAAATAAAGATTCAAGGTTTTGCAATATCTTATGCTGTAGTTCAAAATTTTCGAAATATATTTTTCCCAGAGAAAGGTATGCGGCTTTCCTTATATAAGTATCATCATTTGAAAAATAAATAATTTTATTTTTTAATTTATTTTTATTTAACCCGGTAAAAATATTATTTTTTATTTCCGATGTAAGCTTTATCCTGTCTTCTTTGCTTAAATTGTAAAATGCCATAAATAAATTTCTTGATGGTTATACGAATTTAGTATTAATAAACGTTTAGAGAAAGGGCAGTATATGCAGATAAAAAAAAGCAGGTCTAAGAATCTCTCAGACCTGCCGAAATTAAATGATATTGCTTTTTATTTTACCAATCCCTGAATCCGGGATTAATAAAATTAGCTTGTGCTTATTTTATTAACAACATCTTTTTTGTATCAGTAAAGTCTCCTGCAGAAATAGTATAGAAATAAACACCAGAAGCAAGATGTGATGCGTCAAAGTTTAGTTCATAACTTCCTGCTGTCCTGAATTCATTTACCGGAATTGCAACTTCTTTACCCAGTACATCATATATAACAAGTTTAACTATTCCTGCCTTAGGTAAAGCATATCTTATATTTGTTGCCGGGTTAAACGGATTCGGGAAATTCTGTGATAAGCTGTAAGCATTAGGTATATTATTGTTGTTATTATTAACACCGGTAATACTTCCGCTGCATCCCAGAGCCGCCCAAACGTTATACGGTCCTGTTTCCGAATAAAGCGTGAAACAGCTATCACCATTGACAAACCTGTATCCCGGTTTCGGACCCTGTGTGGTTGATGTTAACGGCATTACATTTACTTTATTAACAACTGTAACTGTACCTGCAATTGTTACCTTAATGTTTTTAACGGAATCAGAAGATGATAGCGTCATAAATGAGAAATAATGCGCATTACCGTTTCTGACACCTATAATATCAGGCTGATAGCTTGTATTTACAGAGCTGCCCCATAGTGCACTTTGGAAGACAGTTGAGAAATTTCCGAAATTTGTAGTTCTGAAATATTTAATATTCCAGTTAGAAGGATAAAACTGCCTGAACACACAAATCACACTTCCATTAGTACTGCCGTTTGTTGATATTCGTGCCCAGGTTTTATAAGCATTTCCTTCAGAACCTTGCTGGCTCGATGAACCGCTGCCTGTAGATGGTGTACCACTGATATTCGCTTTTGCGAAAAATATTGCTGTACTGTCAGGTATGCCTGAATATGAAACAATTACAGAATCTGAACCATTTCTGAAATATGCAATATCTGAATATAACTCTCTAAAGTAATTAGCGGGGCCGCTTGTTCCCTGGAACCACCAGAATTTCGGACCCTGATAGGAAAATGTAGGTGTAGTTGTATAAGGACTTGTACATCTTACATATTTTTGAGTGTTAATCCTGTAATTGCTTGTGTTAAGTGAATCAAACGAGCAAATAATGTAAGTATATGCAGCACCTGCCCAGTAAGCATTATCAGATGTAATTCTGACGTTATAGTATCTCTTTGCAGCATCATCTCCGGGCCATGAAAGACCAAAGAAACCGGCTGCGAAAGATGTTATATTCAATATAACACCGCCTGTAAACCATTTTCCCGTTCCACCTGATTGCCTTAAACCATAAACAGTCCATAAATATTTTGCACCGGTTGTATTTTCAATGATTTCAATGTCAAGGTCTTCATAATTAATTTTATCTGTTCCTCCCAGCCAACCGTTTGCATATCCAATCCATGTTAAACCACCGTTATTAGAATATACCCATCTTAATGAATCAGGTGAAGTGGTGTTTGCAGAAAAAGCATAAACAACCCAGATGCGTCCTATGTTAGCACCTCTTTGTTCTGTAAAGGTACCCATACCTTTAATTGTTCGTCCTGCAGTATTAAAAATTCTAATGTTGGTAATATCATCGGTAACATCAATCTGCTGGTCAATTAATCTTGCTCCTCCTCCATTGTATGGAGAAAGTTTAGTAGAATATTGTCCTGTCATTATACCAAGCTGTTTGTCAAGCTCCGAAATCCTGTCTCTGTTAGCAGGATTATCCTGGCTTTTTAACTGTAAAATTTCCTGTTCAATTTCAAGCTGTGCCTGGGTCTTTTCAGGAACTACATTTACTCCTGATACATCTGTGTAGCTGGAAGTATTGTTACCAAGATATTTGTTTTCCTGCACGAATACACCCGGCATTTCCTGGGAATTTAGCGAACTAAAACCCAGTAAGCTGACTGAGAAAAACAATAAAACTAAATGTAATTTTTTGTACATTTTTGGATTTCCTTTCTTGTAATTTTTAAAAAGAACTTTTGTCACTTCCTGTTTCCCCATTGGAAACAGATAGTTTAACCGTAATTATATCATAAACAGGAATTTTCAGCATGTTTTATGATTTGTTAACTTTTAATATGAATTTGAATTTTGTATCTTTATAAAATGTTAAATTATGATTCGATCAGGAATGATAGCAATTAATATCAATGCATATAATGTGTCCCGGAAAATAAATATTTTATAAACAATAGCTTAAATAAGTACAATTTAGTCCTATATTTAAATATTTGTTTATAATTATCAACTGTTTAAAGTTTACTAGTTAACCTTTTTCATTTAATTATAATTCCTAAACTAATGTCTTATTTGTATTATGGTATATTAAGCTTTACTATGTTGCTGTTTTTTATAGGCTGCGGTATAAAAAAGTCAGGTGATAAAGTATTTAAATTTAACGAACCGAACGGCATAGAAAGCTTAGATCCGATCACTGCCAACAATTATCCTGCTATTAACGTCTTGATAAATGTTTGTGAAGGGCTTGTGGAGTTTGATAAAGAAGCAAAACTTCAGCCTGCCATAGCCAAATCATATGAAATTACTGAAGATGGGAAGCTTTATACATTTCACTTAAGAAATAATGTGTATTTTCATGACGACGATTGTTTCCCGGATAAAAAGGGCAGAAAGGTCGCTGCATCTGACTTCAAATATTGTTACGAACGTGTCTGTAATCCTTCTACAAAAACCAGGGGGTTATGGGTTTACCGCGATAAGGTGGACGGTGCTGATGAATATGCCAAAGACCCGTATAAAGTCAAAGAAATCAGGGGATTCATAGCGTTGAATGATTCGACATTCCAGATTCGGCTTATTAGTCCGTTTGCTCCTTTCTTAAGTATTTTAACAATGCCTTATGGTTATGTTTATCCTAAAGAATCTGTAGATTATTACAAAGATAATGTTGGATTTCATATTGTTGGAACAGGACCTTATAAATTTGTAAGATGGGATATTGATAAAGAACTTGTGTGTGAAAAGAATAAGAAATATTGGGCTACCGATATGAATATGAATGAATTACCTTATATAGACGGATTTGTTGTGTCTTTTATCAGAAGTCCTGAAACAGAATTTCTTGACTTCCAGAGTAATAAACTGGATTTCCAGAAACCGACAATAGACGTGTACGGACAAATTGCTGATGAAGAAGGTAAACTAAAGGAGGGATATGATTTTGAATTAATAAAACAGCCTTATCTTAACACTGTTTACCTGTGCACAATGCTTAATCCAAAAATGGAAGGCGGAAAAGATAATCCTCTTGCTGAAAATAAAAAACTTAGGCTAGCTTTAAATTATGCAATCGATAGGGATAAGATATGCAGGTATGTTTTAAAGAGTAAAGGAATTCCCGGAATACACGGACCTCTTCCCAAAGGAATGCCCGGTTATTCTGAAGACGTAAAAGGTTATTATTATGACAGGGAAAAGGCAATCAAACTGCTTGAAGAATCAGGATATCCCGGCGGCAAAGGATTAAACATGAAGCTTGTGTATCATAATGATGAATCACAAAGAGAATTATGTGAAGCATTACAGGCTCAGTTTAAGGAAATTGGCATAAATATCCAAATAGAAGAAATGCTTGGTGCTTCTCACCGCTCTGCTCAGAATGAAGGAAAGCTGACTTTCTGGCGTGCTAATTGGGGTGCTGATTATTATGACCCCGAGAATTATTATGCATTGTTCTACAGCAAAAATGAAACTCCAATAGGACCAAATACATCTCATTATAAAAATGTACAGGTCGATTCATTATATGAACTGGGTCTAAAGCTTACCGGCTTTGATGACAGAATGAAAGTATACAGGGAGATAGATAAAATAATATTGGAAGACTCTCCGTGGATGATAATTTATTACAATCAATACATATATCTGAAACAAAAAAATATTTCAGGCATGTATGTAGATGGATTGGGAATAATAAATTTAAAGTTTGCTAAGATAGGGAACTAGCATTTCAATGACGAATAACGAATTACGAATTGCAGATCAGTACTGTCCCATTAGAAGTCAAATAAAAACAGTTGTTTATCATCAACACCTGTATTATTATTGGGAACATAGTTTATAAATAGTTCATTTAACAGTTGTTTAGAGAAAACATTTACACT
>RPQH01000034.1 GCA_003820375.1 Ignavibacteriota bacterium | reverse complement strand
TAGAATGATAATTAATTGAGCGTTAATCATGCAAGAAACAAAGATGGAATCTCCTCATCTTAACTTTACGCCTTTGAGAGTAAACAGAGTTATCGCAGAGAGTTAATTTAAGTATTATGCATCAGATAAATTTCTGATAATCGACAAATTCATCTGATTATAACTTCTATAGAGGGATATTCGGTTAATTGGAGTATGCAAGGGGTAATGGAGTAGTTTAAATCCGGGTGGCTTATCAAGATTATTCCAGAATTGAAAATATATTTATTGACACAATTACCCCTTGTCATTTATCCATTTCGAATCCTCTTTTCATTAACTTGACGCCTATGCAGGGAGAGTGGCTCTTATTAATTTTTTAACTATCGTTTTTGATAGATATATATTTAGTTACATTAAATTATATTCAGAAATATTATCTTGCATTGAATAAATTCTTTGTCAGTTTATATAAACTTATAAAAATTTAAATGAACTTTCTGAAAAGCTTTCTATTGTTTGCGCTTGCATTATTATTTTGTTTTTCTGCAGTAACTAATACAGTATTCTCACAGCAAAAAAAAGACGGTTCTTTGTATAATGAAGAAAACATTTATGAAGCTGTAAAAATAATAAATGAAATAAGGGATAGGGTTATTACAATTGCTGATTCGAATAGATGGGTTCTAATTGATTCGATTCTGAATTCCCATAAAACTATTGATGACTTTAAAGAAGAAGAGAAAAAACCATTTGGAAATATATCAGACCTTGGCAATGAATTAGTACAGGTTACCCATAGTCTAAATAAACTGCACTTTTATGTATGCTATGTAAAATTCAGAAATGAAATTGTGCAGATAACATTTAATCAGAACGATAACTTTTCATCGGGTGAGGAGCTTCCGGATAGTTATTTTTCATACGACGAGTATCCCGTTCATTACTGGCCAAACAAGGAACTACCGGGAAATGTAATAGAGAACGCATTAAAACGTGCAAATTTTATTGCAAATTTCCATAATGGAGGAATGGTAACAGATTTAATTTTTATGAACGAAGTATATTCATTTGAGAATTATTACCGGCAGATATTATTAAATAGCCGCTGCCACGGACGTTTCGGTTTACAGGAACGATTTGTAATAGATTTAATGAACCCAACATTAAAAAGGGTATATGGGTTTGAATGCACCGTTAACGGGTATGCACCTGCCGGTCGTGTGGAATTTAGTTATCTTATCTATCAGAAAAATTACTTCATTATTGAAAAACTTCTTTATTCAAGTATTCCGGCAGTAAGGTTGTATTCTTATGATGCTTTAAACTTTTTAAATAGGAAAGGATTTATTTCACTTGATAGTATGAAGGCCACTAAGCTAAGAATGGATGAAATAAAAAATGAGAAAACAGTAATAGAAGTATTTGATGGATGTTCTTATTCAATGATGTCAATAAAAGATGCAATAGAAAGATTTGCAGAATCAAATGAGAAAATGGAAACTTATTCAAGTGCAGTATTTAAAAAGCAGAATTGAATTTGCTTTGTAAAAGTGTCAGAAATGGTCATCCCCGCTGTTCCTCATTACGAAGCTCCTTTCCGCCTTCTCGGGGAAGAGCTTGAGAACGAGTGTAAGAAAATCTCCCAAAATTAATTTATCCGTTAAGCAAAAAACTACATCAATTGTATCGCCATTTATTATTAGTCTCATCCTCACGATTATTGCTTTTTACTTTCGAATAATATTTTTAAACTGCAGTGTAATTTTTAGCAGCGGAGAGAATATCCTATTCGGGAGATACGAAAAGTTACCGGATATTCTTAAAACACATCATTATTTAACTATTATTAGAGTATAATAATGTAATATCACATCAATATACAACTGAATACTATCACGATTTCCTGTAAAGTCCATAACGTATTTATATATAAGCAATTAACGGTAAAAGATGTGTTGTGATTTGAAGGAAAAACTGCAAATATCGCATAAAAATGCAGGATTTACAAAATATACATGAGTATCATAGATATTCATCAACCATTACCCAAATGTATATTTTGTGCAAAAGAATGTCGCTAAAATTACACAATTGTTTCATGTGAAACATAAAATGCTCAGCAATGCAGAAATATTTATTGCGAATATACTATATTTTTGCATAGTGTTCGATTTCAGCGTATTTTCAAAGTCGTTTTATTTTCGAGATTACTTTTAACTCCATCCATCCAATCCAGAAATAATGGGTCTTTTGAGCTGTTTCTCCTGGTATTCAGGGTTTCTATAATATTATATATAATCACTTCATCCTGTGCAATATTTAACTGTAATATCTTTTCAATCACAGCTTTAAATTTATCCTCAGATAAATTGTTCAATGATTTCAAAAATGACTGGAACCAAAGCTTATTATTGGAAATGTTTGAAATTAAATCATTATTTAAATAATTATAATAAACATCTCCATATTCAGTAAGGTCATCTGCTGCAATAAACCTTGCCCCAAAATAATTATATGACATTAAGTTTATTAATGCCGGAATACTGCTTTCATTTCTGAATTTTTTGAACGCAAATGCAATATCCTTGTTATATGTCTTTTTCGGGTGGTGTTCTGTTGCAAGCTCTACTAACCTGTTTGATACCTTTTGGATAAAATCTGCATCATTTTCCGTTAAGTTCAATTTACCTAAAGCATTTACAGAAGCGGAGCGAATCCTTGATTTATCATTATATGTTAATTTTAGCAATATTTCCTTTGCAGCCGGGTTCCTTGCTTCACCAACAAGGTAGATTGCAAATGATGCTTCATCAACGTTTAACTGCAAGCTCCCTGATGAATATTGCTCCAGTTTATCTATAAGCAAGTTACTTAATGTATATCCTATTCTAGGCACAAAATTCCTGATAACTACAATATCCCTTATATCATCTGAGCCAAGCATATTAAAGATAAGGTTTGAGGTATATACACTGTCATCAACCAATTTATTAAATCCATAAGTTGCCCATTTGGAAAACCTTGGTTCAAGTGTTCTTGCGAAGATGTAAAGTTCTTCTTTTGTATATGATTTAGTAACATCTATATCAATCTTAAATTCCTGCTCGGGAGATGGGGGATAGAGGTCATCAATATAGAAATCGTTCAAGACACCCCACACTGAAGCATTAACCAGTAAGCTGTCAAATCCCGGTTTCGAATAATAATCTTTCCCTGAAATATCAAGTAAAACGCCAATTCCGCCATAATCGCGGCTTGGAGTACCATAGCCCTGTGTATTACCATCTTTCGAAAGATAGCCGTCAGTGCCGCTTTCATCAATAAGAATACCTATTCCATTAGCATTACCTGCACCCTGCGATAATCCTGCACATGAATAATTATCGTTGCCTTTAACATCCCAGAGGAATCCAAATCCAAAATCATGCCCACATCCCTGAGATACCCAGTTAGTCTGGTAGTAGTCCCATCCCTCATAATCCTTCATTAAACCAACAGAATAGTGAATTCCCGAGCCATGTGCATAATGATAGCAGTTATACCTGTCATTGCCTGAGCTGTCAACAACTACTCCAAGCGAATACCAGTAAGAGCATCCCTGCCCGAAAATATCAGCTGAATAATTATCATTGCCTTCGCCGTCAACTACCATGCCTATACCGCCTGCATAATATGGACGAAGTCCAAACCCAAAACCCTGGCACATTGAAAGGAAATGGTCATTTGTTCTGCCGATATCAAGTACATTCGGATTAGTTGTATAAGTATCATTTCCTTTATTATCAACCATTATGCCTATGCCTTCAGTCATAGCAAAACCCTGTGAATAAGTATTAGCTATATAGAAATCATTGCCGGTTCTGTCCACAACCATTCCCACACCAAACGCTCCTGCCCCGATTGTAAAGCTGTTGCCGCTGTAAGTGTCACTTCCATTTTCATCATATATCAACCCTAATCCGCAAATACCAGCACCTAGATTGACACTGGTTCCCTTATATGTATCATCGCCTTCCTTATCGAATATAAATCCAGATGAAAAAACTGCAGCACCTAAGGCAAATTTCGAGTTTGTTGTGTAATAATCATTTCCGGAAAGGTCCATTATACAATTGAAGTTATCTTTGAATTTATCATCCCTGTCGATATCATACACATCATCACCGCCAATATCGATTATGACATCAAATCTTCCGGTATACCTATTCTTGCCTTTTCCGCCTATTACTATCTTAATTTCATTTTCGTTATAGTAATATAAAACATCACCCTGCACATCCTTTTCATCCATAGTATTAGTTGATTGCGAAAATAGATTTTCCTTATTGTAAATAATAATATCCTGCAACCAGTAATAATAAAAGAAATCGGATATAGAATTAAAAAATATCTTCTCTCTATTAACCTTATTTAAAATATCAAGAACGGTCTTTGTAATAATAGCTGATGAATCTTCAGCGTTATTTAGCTTATAAATATCAAAATTCTCGGGAGCATCTTGTTGTGAATTAGTGAAAAGTGTAAATAAATTATCATGTAAAAATTTAATATCCTCTTGAGAAAATATTTTCAGTAATTCAACTTCATTATTTCTTGATTGCTTTATTTTCTTTGCTATTTTGTCTGCAAATGTTGGCATATCAGATGAAAATTTTGGAGGATTATCTACATATCTGCTGCCTTTGTGGTAATAATTATCCTGGAACATTTGGTAAACAAGGTCTATCAGTTCCAGATTTTTATAATTCATAATATTATCAAGCAGCGGCATAGAGGAAAGCGGGTCTCTCATTACATTATAAACGATTGGCAATATAAGCTTGCATTGATTTGTATTAACTCTATCGGATGTATCGATTGGAATAGTTACATCTTCCCTTGTCATTCCGCGGTATGAAAGAGTAAAATCCAGGATAGAATATACATTCTGCTGAGCAAGAAAGAATTGCGGGAATAATATTATGAAGATGAAAACTGTGGCTATTATTTTCATGGCAGTAGGTCTAATTTACAAGTAAAGTATTTTCAATTATTTAAAGATAAAAAGAATTGTTCATTAAAAACATTTAGAAATGAGTTATTATTAATTGTATGTGATTAAAAAAAACGAGCAGGTAATTAAACCTGCTCGTAATAGTGGAGCTAGACGGGATCGAACCGACGACCTCTTGAATGCCATTCAAGCGCTCTCCCAGCTGAGCTATAGCCCCATGAATTTGAATATTCAAAATTACTGTTTTTTGGAAGTAATCGCAATATAATTCGTTACTTAATTTTTGTATTCCGTTTAGAATTGTTAAAAAGTTTACCGCTTTATATGTTTTAATATCTGTTTTCATAATATATGAAATAATTAAAAATGAATACAAAAATCAAACTTGAAGTTTTACTGATATTTTTATTATTCATTGGAAGTTCTGTTTATCCGCAAAACAATTTTAATGTTCATATAAAAGTTTTTTCAAGTGAAAACGGGTACCCGTTAACACCTGATAATTTATTTATTGCTACTAAAGATAACAGGGATAATTCATTAAGCTATAAAATTAACAGCAATACTCTTTCATTATCATTCAGGCAGGGAGAATACTCACTCTCAATCATTAAGAAAGGGTACTCATCCTGTGAGACTTATTTTATCTTAGATAAGAATGATATCAGTTACGATATATTTCTTGACCCGGTTGATAAAGACCCTTTGTTAAGCTCAAACCGCATTAAACAAATTGTAAATGATAAATCCACTTTGCTGTTAGGATATGTTGTTGATAAGGTTACCGGCAATCCTTTAAATTCAGTTGTAATAAAAGATGTAAAGACCAATCTGTCTGCAGTTACAAATTCTAAAGGTTACTTCGAGCTTTTTCTTCCGTCAGCATGCGATATTAAATGTAAAGCTGATATCCGTTTTGAAAAACCGGGTTATACAACGGAGGAATACAATGATTTTGAAATTACACCCGGCACAGATTTTATTTTTACCGTAAGATTAAGAAACGGAAGTACAATACATAACAATAAAAAAGATGATATAAATAATTGTACCGAATGCACCAATCCCGCAAACCCTTATTCACCATTTGTAAATTCAGGTTTTGTGTTACCTGTTAATATCAGGGTTGGAAGGAACTGCACGGGCACAAGCTGCACATATGCCGAGGTTTTCACCGTGGAAACTTACTGCAAATATGTATTGCCTGCCGAAATTTATTCATGCTGGGGCAACCTAACCGGCGGAATGAATTCTTTACAGGCTTGTGCCGTGGCTGTCAGAACATACGGAGTGTATTATGTTTATAATCCTATTAATCCGTCATTATATGATATATGTGATAATACATACTGCCAGTATCTCGGCAGTGTAACTTCGACAAATACAAATAATGCTGTAAATAATACTTACAGGTATATACTAACGAACAACAACGGAGTTGTAAGATCCGAATACTCCGCAGAAAACAATAACAAAGGATGCGGTAATGGGTATTCAGGTACGGGCTCTGCATGGCCATGTATTTATGACCCTGTTTGTATGAACAAAACGCCTAACGGACACGGCAGGGGACTATGCCAATGGGGCACTGTCAGGTGGGCAACAGGAACATTTGTAACAGCATCAAGCCCGTGTTCAATGGGAGCTTCACATACATTCGGCATAAAGAACTGGACGGAAATACTGACTCATTATTATTCTGTCTCTCCTTTTAACTGGAGTATAACACAGGGAACAACTGCAACAGTAAATTCATCTTCTGCAGTACCATCAACTGCTAATCCCTGTTCAACATTTACCGTTACATATAATGTAACAGCAAATAATTCTGCCCCGCTGATGCTTGGGGCTTCAATTGCACCAACCGGTACTACAAATTGGATTTCAAACCCGCCTCATGATATCAAGTTAACTATTAACCAGGGAACAGGAAACTACAACAGGTTATTTACCATCCCATGCTCTGCACAACCCGGAACATATGATCTCTTAACGGCTTTATGGTATGATAATAATAACAACAATCAAATTGATGGACCGGATTTTGTTGTCAGCTCTAAATTAACCGAAGGAGCATTGGTAATAACCAATCAGTCTATTGGTATAAGTACGATTTCTAACAAAATACCTGAAGTTTATTCATTGAAACAAAACTATCCTAATCCGTTCAATCCTGTCACGAAAATAGATTTTGATATACCTGAAAATACACTTATCAATATTACTATTTATGATGTAAATGGAAAAGAAGTACAAAAGGTTTACAATGACCATATAAATGCCGGAAGCTATGAATACATCTGGGATGCGTCTGTGTTTCCAAGCGGGTTGTATCTCTGCAGAATAGAATCGGAAAATTATAACAGCACTATAAAATTGGTTTTGATTAAGTAATACTGAATTGGAGTATTGTCTTTTATTGCTATTATTTTATATAAAAATAATAATATCCTAAATATTCTTTTTAAGCAATTTTTACAAAATTATGGACAAATATCTTTATAGGAATTTTTCAATACATATTTTTTTCAATCATCCAAAATCTAACCAAATCCGTGAGCAGCATTTTTAGACAATATTACGACATGATTATGTTCATCCCTAAATTATCAAAGAACGTTATTAATGCTCAATATTAATGAATAAGCATCATCAGTATAATTTAATATAGTGTTAGCTCATTGTCAAGTTTTTGGTGAAAAAACCTCACTCCTTTCCCCTCTCCTGGGAGGAGAGGGGGATTTAGAGCTTAAAAATCAAAGGATTCCCTTCTCGAGAGGGGTGGACTCCGATGGAGCGTTAGCGGATATCGGAGGACGGGGTGTGTCCTGAAATGAGCCGTAAGAAGCTTCAAGTATTACTTTAACTCTCCAACATCAGCGACAAATATTTGCTACCGGATTTTTCCCATAGCGATATTAGTTAATGATATAGTGAAGTTTTTTTTTGATGAAAATGTTGTGATTCCGGCTCAAAATCGCAAATCTTAAATCAAAAATCTCACATCTCTGACGGCGTTATCTGCTTATCCTGCAATGACTTAACCCCTGTTTTCCAAAAACGATAACCCAACTTGATACCAACTTGAACCCAACTCCGGCACAACTTGAACCCATCTCAGCACTGTTTTGACCCCAACTCTGATTTTCCTTCCTGGCACAGGCGTTAAGTTAACAGTAAGGAGATTCGAAATGGATAAATGACAAGGGGTAATTGTGTCAATAAATATATTTTCAATTCTGGAATAATCTTGATAAGCCACCCGGATTTAAACTACTCCATTACCCCTTGCATACTTCAATTATCCGTCAATCTTTGCCATAACACTTGAAATTTGATGAATTATAATAATATACGGATATTTAAAATGCATAATAATTAATCTCAAGATTCTGCGATAACTCTGTTTACTCTCAAAGGCATAAAGTTAAGATGAGGAGATTCCATCTTTGTTTCTTGCATGATTAACGCTCAATTAATTATCATTCTATAAAAGGACAATTTTGATTAACCTGTGATTTAAAAGTCACCTTACGCAAAAGTATAATAATCGGGAAGCAATTTTGTTTTTTTATTAATTTCAGTTCATGTCCTCACCCCTGAATGATTTCGGATTTCGGATTGCCAATTGCGGATTGAAAAGCTTGCACTATAAAATACTAAGATGAGAACGAAAAGTTAAAATATTTTCACTATAAAATCACATATTAAACAGATTATCCAAGTTTGAATGGATTATAGCCTTAACACAAAGTTCACAAAGGATACAAAGAACACAAAGAAATACAATAAAAATATAAAAAGCAGGACTTTGTGCACTTTGTTTTCTTTGTGAACTTTGTGTTGAGGCTATTAAATTTGATGAGCCGGTATAAGCTTTTCAATCCGCAATTGGCAATCCGAAATCATTCAGGGGTGAGGACATGAACTGAAATTACCTGTATATCTCTTTCGGTAACAAAAAGATTTATGATTTGCGTAAGATGATTTAGAAGATGGAATCTCTTCATCCTTAACTTGACGCATATGTGCTTACTCTGTGTTAAATTGTGATTGGCAAGGGGTAATGAAAACATTAATGATTAGAATTATTTATATGATATTTAACATTATCTATGGAACATTCATATCAATACTGTTACCCCTTGTCTTTTATTTTTTGTAAATCTTCTTACTATTAACTTGACGCCCATCCCCTCTCCTGAATGCTTCGCTAGGAGAGGGATGTACTATAGATTGTAAATATTTTTTTATCCTTTAAAGATTAGTTTTCGAAATTTAATCGAATTCCATTTTTATTTTGGATAGCAATGGTTAAATAAAATTGTTAATTAACGTATTTTTTGACCCGGCTCTTGTTTATTAAAGTGCAATAATTGTATTTTTGTATAATTTGCTGCCAGATATTCTGCAATGTAAATATTTTGTATTAAGTTATGAAGAAGAACATCATTAACATAACATCAATTAATACTAAAGTATTTTTAGTATTAATTTCATTTGCAGTATTGATGATTACTGATAGCTGCAATTGGTTTACAAGCTGGGATGATTCTTACGATTTCACAATAAAGATTGACAGCTTTGCCGTTACCAAAGAATGGGTAAACCGCACCGATACACTGCAGGTTGCATTTTGGGGTACAGTAGGCAATACAGAATGCCATTCATTTAAAGGCTTTACCAAATCTATTACTCAGGATTCTGCCTTCATTTCCGCAGCAGGGCATAAAAGTGCAAAGTATAGAGAGATTTGCAGCAATGCTGATATAAAGATAACAGGTGAAATCTGCTCTATATTTCCTGTATCTGAAGGAACATTTACAATTATTGTCAAACAACCCGATGGCAGCGCACTGGAAAAACAAATATGGATACATTAAAAACAGTTAATGTACCGGTAATGCTGTAATATCTTATTGCTTATTGCATACTCTTATAACAAATCCATCACATTCATCTTCTTCCAATTCAAATAAAAGATTTAATATCTTAACCTTTGACTTTTCATCTTCCTGTTGAGTTGACTTATACTCAATAACAAATTCTGTCTCTACTTTATTTACTTCACCGAGATCAAAGTTCTTATAAACAATATCATGGTTAACTACATTTTCAGGGATGAGCTGCAGTAATTCATTTTTGAACTGGGATAAAGATTTATTTTCTCCGTTAAAAACCAGGTTTTCCTTAGAAAGCCATGTATCCATACCTTCTTCATTCCTGTCAAATAACGGCCATGAGAGAAATTTAACAGCATCTTTCGCATCCAGCTTTTTGCTTGGATGAAATTCTTCATATATGAAATTAGCGGTCATGCCTTCTATCTGCATGTGATATGTCTCATGCTCTGTCAGCTCTTCTGTGAGAAATTTATAAAACTCCTCATCGGTTACATCATCTTTTTCTATTATGTCTATAATTATACTATGCTCAGCATAAATATCAAGGACCCTTTCCAGCTCTGTTAACACTTCACCAGGATTTAAATCTTCTAATTTCTTAAACTCCGGATACCCGATAATTTCGATAATCTTTTTCTCCTCTGCATTTTTATATGCTTTTTCATACTGCTCAACATAATTTAGGAAATTATTCATAAGCTCCGGAGTTGCTTCTTCGCTTTCTCCGTTTGATACCATTCCGTATCTTTCTTCCAGCTCTTTTTGTTTTTTCTTGTTTTGCTCATTGAAGAAAAAGTTTTTTAAATCTTCCGAATAATCTTTTGGCATATTTATTTTTGTTTATAACGTTCCTGATTTAATTCAATAATTTTTTCAGTATAAGCACATTAGTAAAAATAAAATTACCATCCAAAAATCATTAGAAATTAATATTCACTCTATTTGGAATTTTTTAGATATGTATTTTTATCACTGTATAATCTTCTATGTTTTAATGAACTAAAATCTAATATATTAGCATTTGTTTACTTTTAAAAGCAAAAAATACAGCAGGAAAAATCTCTTCCTGCTGTATTCTATTTATAAAATAAAAAGACTGTTTCTATCTATCTCAGCAATCCCAATCCTTCAAGTGCTGATGGGTCATCAGGTTTTATCAGCAATGATTTGTTAAAGTAAGTTTTAGCTGCAGAAACATTTCCGAGCTTTAAGTTCGACCAGCCTATCATTAATATAGAGCCGAAATCAAACGGGTATAGTTCTGAAACTTTTACGAAATATTTCAATGCTGTCTGGTAATCAGGTTTATAATAATATATCATACCAAGCTTGTATGATGCCTGTGTATTGTTCGGGTCAATGCTCAATATATCATTATACTGCTTTGCAACATTATCCCAGTCATTTAAAGCAGCGGCAGGATAAGTATAACCTAACTTAGCTTCAATTGAACCGGGCTTTGAATCTATACATGACTGGTAATATCCCATCGATTCTTTATACTGCTGGTTAAGATAGTGCAGCCATCCGAGACGGAGATTCGTTTCGTAATCGTTGTTGTTTAATTTTTTCAATGCATCTATAGAATTGTAAAAATCCTGTTTCGCTTCGAACTCATAGCTGTCTTTAAATGCTTTACGCATATCATCAGAAGTTTGAGCATTGCTGTTTGCAATAGAGACAGACAAAACGAGGATTAAGCTTAATAGCTTTATTGCTTCTATAATGACCATTTTATGCCTCCTATAAATTTTATGTTATTACTTTTATTAATATTTAAATAGAAATCTGTTGTGTTAAAGTATGTCCAGTAAGTGTGGTTAATATTGTAGTATTCAAAGTTTAGTGTAAGATCTAACTTATTAAATAAAACGGGAATCAGTGCCTTTACATTCAGCTTTTTAGTTATCCTGTTAACATTGCTGTAAATTATATATGCATTGTTCTCGGTGTAATTAAATATACCGCCGAAAGTATAATAAGCTTCCAGCCATAAATTATCAAATACTTTAAAGCCTAAGCCCGGCGTAACAACAAAATGCTCCTGGTTCACTCCGTTATCAAATGCGTTTGAGCAGTACTGTGCATTTATATATCCGTAAAAATTCAAATTGCCGCGAGGGAAGATTGTAATGCCCAGCCCGCCCTGGAATTGCTTTGCCTGGTTAAGATTTGATATTGATGATGAAGCTAGAAGCTTAAAATATGTCAGTCTTTTTTCTATTGAAAGTGAAAGTGCAAACTCGTTAATATTACTGTCAAAATAATTATAACTGTATGTTAAGTTATTATTCACATTTTTTATCTCATAATCTATGGCGGTTCCTTTTGTATTCAGAAAATGAAACCCTCCGTTTAAGCCGAAACCGGCTCCTAAATTATAATTAAAGCTGATATAATAATCTTTCTCTTGTGCATCAGTGTTCATCTCTTTTATTTTATTTCCTTTTTCAGTGAATTGCCGCGTGATGGTATAATTAAAATAGCTGAATCCGTGAAACACCGATAGCCTTGGTCCTATTAAATGTGATAAGCTTACATTAGCGTAATAATAATTTTTAATTAATGTCTGGTCTCCGAAAATATTATAAGTCCCGGAAGTATTGACTGCTTTTAGCTCATCATAATCACTGTTAATATAATACCCGCCCTCTGCGGAAAATCCTTTAAAGAAAGCCGGCTTTGAATATTTTATTTTTTTCTTCAGTCCTTTTGAAAATGAAGAGCTTAGCACTCTCGCATCGCTGTACCTGCTCGAGTATAAGTAGGAATAGTAAAGATATTCGGATGTTAATTCATCAGTTTTATTTTTATTTGCAGCAAATTCAAAATACCCGGCAGCAGGCATATATTTTGAGCTTTCAAAATAAGCCGCCCCCAGCCTGAATGCTGTATAATAACTTTGTTTGCTTTCATTTATTTTATCTTCATACTCAATTAACTTATCCCAGCTTCTTGTCATGTATAATTTATATGTTACGCTGTCATCATGAGTATATGAGACAGGGGACTGGGAAAATCCTTCCAATGGAAAAAATGATATTATAAATATTATTGCTGCTGCTCTATACATAATGCCTTTATTGTTTTATTGCCGGTATTAACACAAAACTTATTTATGCCGGCAGGGTTTATAGTTGTTTCGAAGTTATATTTTTTAATATTTAATCCGAATATACTGTTTGTTACACTTGACTCGAATTTTATCTCATCATGATTTACGAATCCATCATTAAATTGCAGATTAAAATCCGAACGGTTGAATATCTTAAATGGTGCAATAAAATCCTGGAAGAATAAAACTATCTTGTTCATGAAAAGGTCTGCTGCAATGCTGTCATTTGTTTGCAGGTTGTTCGTGCATCCAAGCGGTACTTTATATAATGCCAGGAAGAAATAATACAACAATGACCTTTTACTTCCTTTGAAGTGATAGAAATAAAATATACTGCCGTTTTTTCTGAAGTAAGCAAATGAGTTGCTTTTTTTGCACCATAAGTAAGAATAATTGTAGATATCGGTTACCACTACCCATTCAATTTCTCTCTTTTTCTTTTTCCTGTCTTCGGTCTCAAAACGGAGTACATCTCCGGGCTTTAATTCAAATGTTTTGTTAAGGAGAGAATTCATTTCTACATTGGAAATAAAATCATTTTCCAAAGGACGCTCAAAAGATTTCAATAATGAATACCCGTTATTGTTCAGTACATAATGCCCGATGGGATACTCTAATGTTTGCGTTCCCGTTCCCGAAGTACTCTGCACCTGGAAATGCAGATGCGGCTCGGGTGACCTGCCTGAACTGCCGCATGATGCAATTATCTGACCTGCTTTTACAAATTCACCTTTTTTAACCCTGAATGAACCCTGCTTGAGATGGCTAAGCTGGGTATAAAAAATATCCGAGTGCTTTATAATTATTATATTGCCCCAGTTTTGTTCAAGGTTTACCTGTGTTATCCTGTTATCCGGGATACCATCTGTTATATCATGAACTATTCCGTCTGCAGGAGCAAGCACTGCCTTATTGTAGCAGTAATAATCTTCTAAGATATTGCCGTAGTCTTTGTATGTCTTTCCTTCATTATCTTTTATCACAAAGTCCCAGGCATATTTCCATTTGTCTTTATGTGTAAGCTTCCCGTTATGTCCCTGTGATACATTCCATTGCCCGTAAAACGGAAGCTTCAATGAGAAGTACTGGTTATTTTTAAACCTGTAATTGTTATTTAAGAATGAATATAAATTCCGTTCGGGTGAGCCCTGCTGGATAACAGTTTCACTTAATCCTTTTGATTTAAATATTCTGAGCTTCAGTACATATAAGAAGAGCAGTACAACAAAATTGAACGGCAATGAATATATCATCAGGTTCATTGATTTGAAAATATATCCCAATGCAAGCGAGACTATTACCATAATAGGAGTTAATAATATTACCCAAGTGTACGATGAACGTGATGGTATAATAAAGTAACCTCCGACTGCAATGGCAAATAAGATACTGTTGAATCCAACGAACGAATAATCATAACCGGCAATGCTTAACCCGAGATAATTTAATACAAGATATGCTGAAGCATAACCGATGATTGAAAGAGTAAAAGATATCCTTGAAGATATAAGCAATCCCAGGCTGATAAGTAAACCTGTAATCACACTCTTCTGGAAAAATATTGCCGAGAGTGATTCAAAATATAACCTGATAACATCATTATTTTGTACCGATGAAACCCACGAAAAAATATACTTCAGGTAATCACTGTTTACAAAACCAAGTTCACTGAAATAGTTAATCTCTCTTATACTTAACGGAACCTGTAATATATTCCTGATAAATAACTGCAAAGCCCAAAAGCCAAAAAGAAATGGTACACTTAAGAATGGAAGGTAATTTTTTCCTAAGCTTGCTTCAAATGCTACTGTGAAAAACAGAACAAGCATCGAAGCAAACACAACAGCCCATAATATAGTATAGCTTTGGTCGAACTCCATCGCTATACCTATACCGAGGATAAGGCTGTTAAATCCGTAGTATCCTTTTCTTATCTTATACCTGTCAAAGCCAAGATAGTAAGCCGTTATGTTTGCTGTCAGCAGTCCTATCAATCCGCCAAGTCCGGCATAATAATCAAAGAAAGAAACAATGAACAATATAGCCGCAAACAGCTTGCTTTCGGAAAAGAAAATTACCGGGTAGCTGTTAAAAATACTTTCAGTAATATTTTTAATTCTTGCTGTCAATTTCTACTGGCTTTCCGTTATGTTTATGTTTGTTTCCGTTTACATCTTTTGCTTTTTTGAGATGAAGCGGTACTTCTTCAAGCGATTCAACAAACTCCCTTGTTTCGTTATGCCTGATGATATGCACTTCACCTTTTTTATCAATCAATACAACTTTTGGTCGCATCATAATAAACTGCATCCATTGAGTCATGTTATAAGCACCAACTTTGCTTACTACAACAAGGTCACCTCTTTTTAAAGGAGGCAGTGAAATTGATTCTCTTATCTGGTCAATGTTCATGCACAGCGGACCATAAAGCGTGGTTGTCTCAGAGTGATGTGAGAAATCCTGTGCCGGTGTTATTTTATGGTCATACCAGAATGAGGTAAACAGCAGGTTGACGCCAAAATCCATGATAGTTGCTTTCCTGCCATCGGATAATTTTTTATTAGCAACTACACTGCCAATTAAGCTGCCCGCATCATCTATTAATGCTCTTCCGGTTTCCAGAATTAGCAGGGGCATGTTATCAGGATCAATATCTGAATTTATTAGAGCCGTTGTAATTGCTTCAGCATAATCATCGAATGACGGCGAAGTATCAATGCCCATTAAGTATGAGCCTTTCAGCGTATTGCTTGATGCAAACCCGCCGCCCATATCAATGTAGCTTATATCTTTGTGGAATTTCAGCTTTATTCTAACTGCAAGCTCTGCAAGCTTAGAAGCTGCAATGGCATATGCACTGGCACTTAATATGAATGTACCTATATGGGTGTGAAGTCCTGTAAATTCAAGCTTGTTTGATATGATGATTTTGCTTATCGCTTCCCATGCTTCACCGTTCTCATAATTAAAGCCAAACCTGTCCCACATCGGGTAAATGCCCGTATCCATATTAACCCTTATTGCAACCTTCGGCTTTTTGTGATGCTTCGGTGCCAGCTCTATCAGCTTATACAACTCATCAAAATGATCAATATGAATAAAGGAATCATTCTTAATTGCAGTGTTCAGGTCGTCGTCAGTTTTATCCGGTCCGTTAAAAATTATTTTATTGCCCGGAACACCATTTGCAATTGCTTTATCATATTCAAATCTTGAAACAACTTCCGCCCATGAACCTTCCGAATGGAAAACATTACATACCGCGTTAAGATAATTTGTTTTATATGACCACGAGAACTGCACCTTCGGATATCTTGTATCAAATGCACGCTTTGCATCATTAAATGTTCTCCTCATGGTTTTCTCGGATAAAACAAACACGGGTGAGCCGTATTCGGCTGCAAGACCTTTTACTCCCACATTATCTATATGCTTGATGGGTTCAAACTCTGTCTTCATCCCAAACTTGTTTGAAATACCTGTATTTATTTTTCTTATTATCGGGCGTTCAAAATTTAATTTTTCCATATTATAATTCTCCATATAAAGAAAGTTGTTCAAATTCTTCTAATTTACAAATGAGGTCGTATGAATATCTGATGAATAGCTTGCCTATATCATACTTTGTATATTTATTTGTTTTCAAGCCGAGAGCAAGCTTAACCAAAGCTTCAGGCAGATTTTGTCCAGCACCAACAGCAAGATAAACCCAGGCAGGAAGACGCGGATTAATTTCTATCAGGTATAAATTATTCATTTCATCTTTTATTAACTCAAGTTCCATCCCGCCGCGCCATTTGGATTTTTTGATTATTTTGTGTGTTATCTCTATCAATTTTTCATCATCAAGCGTAATACCTGCCCATGCTTTGCCTTTATCGGTTATATACTGCTTTCTCATCGGAACTGCTCCAATTGTTTTTCCATGTCCATCACCAAGGGCGACAACATTCACCTCAGTACCCCTGATATACTGCTGAAGCAAGACAGGGAATCCCCACTTTGAATAAAGTTTATAGAAGTGCATTCTGAGCTGTTCGGCATTAGTTGCCAAATATGCATCATAAAATTTTCCTTTTACAAAGACGGGGAAGGTTAAACCGGGAGCAGCTTTATATAATTCTGCTTCACTGTAAAATGATTTAACAGATGGTACTTTAACATTATACTTTTTTCCAAACTCACATAAATTCCATTTGTGCCTCTCTTCGAACTGCTCCATTGTTGGAAGAAAAGTTGCTATTCCCATCTTCTTCAGCTTTTCGGATGATTTAATAAAGCTGTAAAGCTCAGCATCAAAGTTTGGAATAAGCACATCTATCTTCTCTATCTTATTAATGTGTTCAATTCTTTTCAGCAGTATATCAGAGCCTGCAGAAGGGTAGGGGATATGATATGATTTATCTACCAGGTCACGCATATAAATACCGGGCTCAAGGTTTTCATAAGCAAGCCCGATTATCCTTGCATCGAATAACTTCGAATCGAGAATTCCTCTGATGACAGGGATACCCGGTCCGGGATTATCGGTATTGTTTAAGCCGGTAATTGCTATTGTTAATTTTCTTTTACTCATTTTCAAGGATTTTCATTTCTTTTAAGGTGTCTATAAATTCATCTATTGACCTGTGAAGCACTGAGGCGGTCACATCATATTTCTCAAGTAAAGCATCGGTAATTTCATCTTCACTCAAATCTTTTTTCAGCATGTCAAGAATCTCTGCCGCAATCGGATTAAGTGAATAAGAATCACCTGTTGTCGGGTTAAATACAAATCCTGATTCACTTATTGCAATTTTTTTATTTATTTTCATCATATTATTATAAAATTTTGATATTAATCCCAAAAAATACAAAGAGTATTATTCTTTGCAGTATAATTTGCTTTTTATATTTGACTTAATTTGGAACCGGATAAGACTACGAACTAGAATTTTATCATGCTTTTTGAATGGTTTTATATGTTTTTTAATCAACTCTATATGATTAGACGTTATAAGAGAGTTATTCCTGCGGTATATTATAAAATTTCTGATAAACCGGTAGAAATAGATTTATTAATATTATTTTAAAGATGTTAATATTTGTACACAGCGAACAGATTTCCCTAAAATGAAATTACCTTATCGGAATCAAGCACCCAATTTGTAAATTCAGACATTGTACTTCTCTGTGTTCCCTCAAGCATCAGAGTATCTTTAAGCCCCCTTGCATCCAAACAAGTCCCGCAAAGTTTTATTTCTCCGCGGTTGCAGAGGATAGATTTTAACATCCGTTCGATATTATAATAACCGTTAGGTGTAATTTGGTCTTTAATTGCACAGGTAACAGAATCAGCCATCAGAAATATCCTGAGACTAATTTCTGAATGTTCTTTTTGCACCATCATTGCTTGCCTTAAAGCATTATAAGCTTTTTCATTGCCATACGGAGCATCATGAATTATTATAAGTACTTTCATTTTATTAAAGGATTTCTAAAATGTTTATAAAATATTATTTGAATTTATTGATTAGCTCGTTTTGTTTATGTATCCGCTCTTTTAATACTTCCCTCATTATACGAAATGCCTTATATACTTTCGGACTGGACAGCTTATAATAAACATATAATCCTTCTTTTCGGTGAGTAAGAATTCCTTTTTGAACCATGACTGTCAGGTGCTGAGAAAGATTAGATTTAGCAACTTCGGTTCTTTTTGCAATTTCTCCAAAGTTAAGTTCTTTATCTTTAAGCACATCAATTATCTCTATTCTTAATTCATGAGCTAAAGCCTTACATACATCTGCATGCATATTGTATAATATTTTCTTTTCCATAAATAATATATCTGATAGTTTATTAGTCCACAAATATATGTATTAATGAATTATATAACAAGAATGAAAAAATGGTTTACAATTTAAATATATTGTGAAGGCATTAATAATTCGACAAGTTGCTTCTACTCCTATGTAAACACACAGGTTAATTTTAAGCCAGGGCATTCACACTGCTGAGACTGATAAACTAATACGGGAATTATTTTCTTCGTTTTTTCATTAAATAATTGAAAATTTTTACTTTGTACTTGACAAACGGAGAAGAGTTTTTTATATTGTATTACAATTATATCGTAATACAATATAAATTATAACCTATGCTGTTTATACCACACAAAACCCGCGATAGAGCGGAAAGGATTATCGGAATGTTTCCGGTTATCATGGCTTCAATTGTCAAAATTCATCAGGATCATCTTATGCTTGACCAGGAAGATGAACCTTTCATTTACAAACGGGGTAAAAGATTCTCGTTCACCTTAACATTCAACCAATACCTTGCCCTGATGATAATCGGTGAGGAACATGAATGTTCGGTAAATCATGTATCCGATAGAATGAGAATTGCCCAAAGCACAGCATCTCAGCTTGTTGACCGGCTTGTAAAATCAAAGCTGGTTCAGCGGGATATCCATCACAAAGATAGAAGAAAGATGATTGTTACTTTAACTAAAGAAGGAAAAGAAATAATAGAAAAGCGTACAGGTGACCTGAAAAAAAGCTATGCAAAGATACTCAATACATTAAGCGATAAAGACCAGGAGATACTTGAAGACGGTTTTACTAAGCTGCATTATATATCGCTTAAGCTCGAGTCAAATATCAAGAAATGCTTTTTAGGAATTAAACACAATTAACTATTAATGAAGTTTGCAATATTAGCGGCAGGTGAAGGTTCCCGTTTAACAAGCGAAGGAATTAGTATTTCAAAACCGCTGGTTGAAATATCAGGTATACCCATGATAGAGCGGATTATCAATTCAGCACTGAAATATTCTTTCTCTTCGATACATTGTATAATTAATGAACATTCTCCCGATTTGAAAGAATACCTTACAACTAAGGATTTTGGAATACCGCTTCACCTGATTGTAAAATCAACATCGAGCTCTATGCACAGCCTGATAGAGTTGTCTGCTCAATTAAAAGACAGTCCGTTCTGCCTTTCAACAGCGGATACGGTTTTTGCACCGGATGAGTTCAGGAACTACATACACTATTGTAACGATAACCTAACAAAAGCAGACGGTGTGCTTGCTGTGACTAATTTTATTGACGACGAGAATCCCCTGTATGTGAATCTGTTACAAAACAATGATATTAAAGAATTTAGTGATAATTATGACGGGATCAAATATGTAACAGGAGGATTATATTTTTTTTCACCTTCTGTTTTTAATATTGTTAATAAAGCATTAACATCAGGTGTTTCAAGATTAAGAAATTTTTTAAAGTTAATGCTTGATGAAGGTTATACATTAAAAGCATTTAAGTTTAAAAAAATGATAGATGTAGACCATATTAAAGATATAGCTGAAGCGGAGAATTTCTTAAGTAAAATAACTTTGAAAGGAAATATTAAAGCTTGATAAATGCCGGGCAGTTAAATCCTGTTGAAAGTTTTCTGCTCACGCTGCAGAACTACACACTTAATTCGATTGAAATATTCAAAGGATTGAAAGCCGCAGTCCGTTACAGGAAAGAAACACTGCAGGAGATGTACCTTATTGGCGCTCAGTCATTTCCTATTGTATTTCTTGGCGGTTTGTTCGTTGGGATTATTATGTCAATTGAAATAGGGTACAGGTTTGAAACGTTCGGAGCTAAAACAATGGTTGGCAGGGCAGTAGCACTTGGAATGGTAAGGGAGCTCGGTCCCGTAATAACAGGCTTATTGCTTGCTGCAAGAACCGGGGCTAAGAACGCTACGGAAATTGGCGCGATGCAGTTAAGTGAGCAGGTGGATGCTCTGAAAGCATTCGGTGTCAACCCGATTCATAAGCTTGTTGTACCCAGGACGGTTGCATCTTTGATAATGTTTCTGCCGTTAACATTGATTGCCGATTTAGTCGGTATTGTCGCCGGTATGATTGTATCAGATTTATGGATGAACAATGATGCATCATTTTTCTGGCATTCTGCAATTTATGGACTGCAGATGAAAGACTTGTTTGTAGGGTTCTTAAAGCCTGTATTTTTCGGCTTTTTTATTGCAAGTATAAGCTGTTCATACGGGCTTGCTACATCAGGCGGTAACAGGGGGCTCGGTAGGGCTACAATAAATGCTGTCGTTGTTTCTTCTGTTGTTATTTTAGCTGTCGATTTTATTTTTACTAAGGTGGTATGGGAGGTGTTATGATTGAACTGGAAAACGTGTCACTGGCATTTAACGGCAATTATGTTTTAAGGAATGTTAATCTTACAATTGAGAACGGCAAGACAACAGTAATACTTGGTCCCAGCGGTGCCGGGAAAAGTACGATTATCAAAGTAATAGTAGGCTTGCTGAAACCGGAAAACGGTTCAGTAAAAATAGATGGCGTAAACATTGTCGGCTTATCGGATAATGAGCTCTTTCCGTTAAGGACTAAAATGGCAGTTGTCTTCCAGGGTAATGCATTGTTTGATTCATTGAATGTTGAAGAGAATGTGGCATATTTCCTGAATGAACATCATGCATTATCACCTGCAGAAACAAGAGAGCGTGTTAAAGAGTGTTTGTCATTCGTTAACCTTGACGGTACAGAAAATAAATATCCTGAAGAGCTGAGCGGAGGAATGAAAAAACGTGTTGCAATTGCCAGGGCAATTGCTTTCCATCCTGATATCATCTTATATGATGAACCGACTACCGGACTTGACCCGGTTAACAGCGAAGTAATTATTGAGATGATAAATAAGATACAGGAAAGAGGGGCTACATCGGTTGTTGTAACTCATATTATAAAAGATGCAATTGCTGTGGGTGATAAGTTCGCTGTAATTGAAGACGGTAAAATTAAAGAATCAGGTTCAATTGATTCTTTGCTCGAAGAGGAAGATGGAGCTAACAGCGAGTTCTTGTCAGAAATAAAAGCAGAAGCTAATTTATATAACAAAGTATTAAGTAAAAGAGAAGAGAAAGTATGAAAAATTTATCCTCACTAAAAGTTGGAATAACTGTTTTTATTGGTTTGATTATTTTCTTTGTGTTTATATTTATTGTCGGAAATGAAAGCAACACTTTTTCCGATACATATGATTTGAAATTATTCGTAGATAATGTTGAAGGTTTAGCTGAAGGTTCTATGGTCACCCTTGGCGGTTTAAAGGTCGGTTCCGTTAAGGCGATAGAATTCGATAATCAAAACGGTAAGAACGGGATTACCGTAACTTTAAATTTAAACGAGAGATTCAGGAAGCAGGTTACTAAAAATTCTGAAGCAACAATAAAAACCATTGGCTTGCTCGGCGACAAATATATAGATGTTTCCATCGGGCAGCAAGGCCAGGTGCCTTTAAGCGAAAACGATTACCTTCCGGTTAAGCAGTCAATGGACCTCGCATCACTTGCATCTGATGTGAAAACCGCATTAAATGATTTTTCATCGACAGTAAGTGAAATAAAACTTGTGCTAAACGATGTGAATGAAGGCAGGGGAACACTAGGTAAATTTGTAAAAGACCCGGCTGTATATGACGGCTTAAATAACTTTGTAGGTTCTATGAACTCAGTTGCAGGTGCAATACAGGGAAGAAAAGGATTTTTAGGAAGAGCCATATACGACCCGGTTCTTTACGAACAAATTGCTTCGGTTACTACTGACCTGAAGATAGTTACCGATTCATTGAAGTACGGTAAAGGCACGCTTGGCAAGCTTATAATGGATGATAAACTTTTTGCACAGATGAATGATTTTACCGACAAAGCAAACGAACTGATATCCAAGACACAGGACACTACAAGCACTGTTGGAGCCTTGCTGAATGAAAACGAAGCATACGGACGCATCAATGAGCTTTTGGCACAATTGAGACTACTTATTGCCGATATAAAAAAGAATCCGGGAAGATACTTTAGTATATCAATATTTTAATTAAAATATGAAATTAAAATTAGCAGGTATAAGCCGTCAAACGGAGTTTTCACCGAACCATGTTTTAAATGATTTCCTTATCATTAATAAGACAGCAGAAGAGCTGCAAAAACTTGGCTGCGAAGTGAAAATGTACGACGAAAGTGTTCTTATGCAGGGTTTAATAGAAGAACAATTTATATTTTCCATGGTACAGGGGCTTATTGGCTCCAAGACATTGCTGAAAGTTGCTGAAAATAAAAAGCTTGTAATTAATTCACCGCAAAGCGTAATTAATTGCTACCGGTATAATATGGTAAAGCTGCTTCCCGGTAATGGTATACCATTTCCTGAAAGTAGAATTGTTACAACAAATAATGGTATAGAGCTTGAAGATATAAAACAGAAGGTATGGCTGAAACGCGGTGATGCACATGCTGTACATAAAGAAGATGTCAGCCTTGTTTACAGCATGAATGAAATGGAGACAATGCTGAAGGAATTTCACAGGAGAGGAATTACTTCAGCAATTATACAGAAACATCTCATTGGAGATACGGTTAAGTTTTATGCAATACGTGAAACAGATTTCTTTTACTGGTATCATTTAAACGGAGAATATCACACTAAATTCGATGAAGCTAAGTTAATTGAACTTGCAGACAGATCTGCTGAAACTCTTGGATTATATATTTATGGCGGAGATGCGATAATAACACCCGAATCAGAAATTATAATTATTGATATTAATGACTGGCCAAGCTTTGCTCCTGTCCGTGATAAGGCAAGTCAGCTAATAGCAAATTTAATTTACAGGAAGGTAGAGGAGTATGAAAGTTAACCATATCACGACAAAGTATGCTGAAATAGTAACTGAAGTCCCCGGACCCAAGTCGCTTGAATTGTTTGAGCTTGAACAGGATTACATCTCACCGGGAATACAGACTATAGCTACATCATCAAAGATAGTCCCTGAAAAAGGAGAAGGCTGTATAATTCAGGATGTTGATGGAAATAAATATATAGACTTCTTCGCAGGTGTGGGAGTTGCTGCATTAGGCTATAATCATCCTTCATATGTAAAGATGATGACCGAGCAGCTTGAGAACATACATGTTGGAAGCTTTGCATCAAAGAACAGGGTAGAGCTTTCAATATTACTTTCAAAGATTGCGGTCGGTGATTTAACAAGAACACAATATTACAGCAGTGGGGCTGAAGCAGTTGAAGCGGCGCTTCGCCTTGCTAAGTCTTATACCGGGAAAACAGAATTTCTTGGCTTCTGGAATGGTTTTCACGGAAAAACAATGGGAGTGCTGGGATTATTAAGTGATACATTTAAGTATGGTTTAGGTCCCCTTCCCCCGGGATATTACTCAACACCTTATGCAGATTGCCGTCACTGTCCCTTCAATACAACTATAGATAAGTGTGACTGGATGTGTGTAGATTTTATCAGGAAGAAAATACGGTATGAAACAACAAACAATATTGCAGCAATAGTCGTTGAGCCAATCCAGGGTACAGCAGGTAATATTGTTCCTCCCGAAGGATTCTTATTGAAGTTAAGAGAGCTTGCTAATGAGATAGGTGCCTTGCTGATTGCTGATGAAATGATAACCGGCTTCGGCAGAACAGGCAGGATGTTTGGTTGTGAGCATTTTAATGTCGTTCCTGATATCATAACAATTGGTAAAGGATTCGGCGGCGGTTACCCGATGACCGGGTTAATGTCGAGGGAAGAAATAATATTTTCGAAACCGTTTGCCAATCCCAGCGGAAGCTCTTCCAGCTATGGAGGAAATCCGCTTGCATCCACTGCTGCACTTGCGACAGTAAATACTATCATTGATGAAGGTCTTGTTGAAAACTCTGCTGCTGTTGGAGCATACATGCTTGAACGGTTCAATGAGTTTAAGGATATATTTCCTTTTGTAGGTGATGTAAGAGGTAAAGGTTTGATGATAGGAATTGAACTGGTAAAAGATAAAGGTTCAAAAGTAAAGCTGGATAAGAAATATACACAGATGATATTCCTGGAATGCCTGAAGAGAGGATTGATAGTTATGGGATATAACCCTGATATCAGGATAAATCCTCCGTTAGTTATTTCCAAAGAGATTGCCGAAGAAGGCATAAATATAATGCAGGAAGCATTCACCGTTGCAGCAGATAAAATTAATGTATGAGTAAAATGCAGCAGGTTGAATTAACATATAAGTCATACGATACGGAAGAAACACTTGATATAATATTCTACCGTCCGTTAGGATATTATATTGCACTCTTATGTAAGAAACTAAGTATAACTCCGAATACCGTAACACTAACAAGCATTCTGTTTGGAGTAATAGCAGGACATCTGTTTTTTTACAACGATATCGCATTAAATATTACAGGAATTGCTTTTCTTGTCTTTGCAGAAACACTTGACAGTGCGGACGGCCAGCTTGCCAGGTTAACCGGCATACGGTCAAAGTACGGCAGGGTGCTGGATGGATTTGCCGGTAATATAGTGTTCATAAGCATTTACGTTCATGTATCCATGAGGATGGCAAATGAAGGTTCAGCCGGTATTTGGATAATAGGTATCGCTTTAATATCAGCTATGAGCCATTCAATTCAATCCGCAATGGCTGACCTGTACAGAACTGCGTACTTGTATTTTGTTCTCAATAAGAATAGTGAGCTTGATAGTCCCGCTGAAATAAAAGAGAAATATCAAAGCTTAACATGGAAAAATGATTTCTTCAAAAAATTCCTGATGCTGATATATATGGGGCATTCAAGAGAACAGGAATTGCTTTCAAAGAATTTCACAAAGCTTTGCAGTGCAGCTCTTAAAGCATTCCCTGAATCGTTTCCTCTATGGGTCAGCGAAGAATATAAAAGGCTTAACAAATCATTACTTAAGTATTATAACATCTTAACTACTAACACACGGATGATAGTGCTGTTCATCTCCATTCTTACAGGATACCTGTACATTTATTTTATATTTGAAATTACAGTTCTCAACTTATTGCTTTTGCTTGTTAATATTAAGCAAGAGCGGAATAATCAAAAGCTTTATCAGCAAATAAATACAATCACTATAAAATAATGATTAACGGGGCAATAATTGGTACAGGTAAAATAGCTGTAACAGGCCACATGCCTGCATATTTAAGTACTAACATTCAGGATAAAGTAAAAATAGCGGCATGTGCCGATACGCACAAAGAATCAAGGAATAACTTTACGAAGCAATTCCCGGATATTCCTGTATATACTTCCCTGGATGAGGTGTTAAGGAATCACACTCTCGATTTTGCCGATATATGTGTTCCGCCAATATATCACACCGATTACATTGAGAAATCTGCAGCATACAACCTTAACATACTTTGTGAGAAACCTTTTACATCCAGCTCTGAAGATGCTGAAGACCTGAAAGAACTGCTGCTCAAAACCGGTAAAGCATTTGTCCCGTGCCATCAATACAGGTATTCGCCTGTATGGAGGAAGTTCAAAGAAATGATAAATGAGAACACCGGGAAATGGATACTTCAGTTTAATATATGTCGCTTGCAGGCTGATAGCGGATTTAATCCGGATAATCCATCATGGCGGACAGACAGGAGTATCAGCGGAGGGGGAATTCTTGCCGATACAGGAGTACACTACATTTACCTTACCACATGGATGCTTGGAAAACCGCTTTCTGTAACAGCTAGAACATATGCTATCAAAAGCAAAAGCTATTCTGTTGAGGATACTGCAATTGTGAATATTGAGTGCGAAAACGGCATTTCCCAGATAAATCTCACATGGTCGGCTGATAAAAGAGCTAATTCCGCATTGCTTGTAAATGAGAGTGCAAGCTTATATTACAACGGTAAAACACTTGAAAAGAACTGCAAAGGCAAAAGTGAAAAGATTTATGTGCCGGATGCATCGGATAAAACTACTTATATCACTCAATATGTCCGACTTATAGAAGATTTTGTCGCATGTATACAGGAAAATCAAAACTGTGAAGCATGGATTAACGAAGCATGCAATTCGGTAAAGATACTGAACACAGCGTACGAGTCTGCCGATTCAAACCGTACACTGCGGCTTTATTAAATATTAATAATAATGAGCAGTATAAAAGCAATCATATTCGATTTTGGAGGTACCCTTGATACAGACGGAATTCACTGGAGCGAGAAGTTCTGGGATATCTACTGTATAGCAGGAGTCGGCTGCACAAAGCCAGAATATGAAAGAGCATATGTTGCCTCGGAAAAGAAAATTCTAACAAGTAATTATGATAAGCTGCCGTTCAAAGATATTTTCAGGGTATCACTTATAAATCAACTGGAATATTTATATCCCGGGGAAAGGAGCAAAACACAAACATTAAGCAGCCGCCTGCTGGAGCTTCTTTATGATGATGTCGTTAATAAAATAGAAGAAGCAAAAGATGTTCTAAGATCATTGAAGAAAGATTTCAAGCTCGGCCTGGTATCCAACTTTTACGGAAATCTGAAAGAAATATGTGAAGAGCTTGACCTCAGCATGTTTGATACAATGATAGACTCGGAAATTGTCAGGATAAGAAAACCCGACCCGGAAATATTTTCTCTTGCCGTTAAAGAACTAAAATTAAACGCAAGTGATTGTATTGTAGTCGGTGATTCTTATGATAATGATATAGAGCCTGCAAAGGGCATTGGCTGCAAAACAATCTGGCTTAAAGGAAAAAGCTGGCGTGAATTTGATAACACTATTCATGCCGACTATACAATAAAAAGTATTAAGGAAATTCCGGCAATAGTATATAATTTAAAATAAATAATTATCAAAGCTATGAATACCACAATTAAACCTAAAACAGCAAGAGGCAGACTGGGTGTTCTTATTGTTGGATTAAACGGGGCAGTATCTACTACCTTTCTTGCCGGCACAATAGCAGTGCGTAAAGGTATTGCAGAACCTGTCGGTTCACTCACACAATTGGCTTCTATTCGCCTGGGAAAAAGAAGTGATAATAAGTTTCCTAAGATTAAAGATTTCGTCCCCCTTACAGACCTTAATGACTTAGTCTTCGGCGGCTGGGATATAAGAGATGAGGATTGTTATAAATCAGCTCTTTACGCCGGTGTGCTAAGCGAGAAGCATATAGAAAGTGTGAAAGATGAACTGTCAAAGCTTAAGCCGATGAAAGCAGTGTTCGACCAGAAATATGTAACACGCCTGCATGGTGACTGGGTTAAAAAAGCAGACAGCAAATTCGGGTTTATGAACCTTATCAGGGAAGACATCAGGAAATTCAAAGCAGAGCAGGAAGTAGACAGAATAGTCATGATATGGTGTGCAAGCACCGAGATATTTATCTCTCCAAACGGAGTTCATAAGGATATCAAAACATTTGAAACTGCAATGAGAGAAAGCCATTCTGATATATCACCGAGCATGTTATATGCTTATGCTGCTTTAGCTGAAGGTGTTCCTTTCATTAACGGTGCCCCGAACCTGTCGGTCGATAGCCCTGCACTTGTTCAGTTTGCAAGAATGAGGAAGGTTCCTGTCGCCGGTAAAGATTTCAAAACAGGGCAGACACTTTTGAAAACCGTCATTGCTCCCATGCTGAAAGCAAAAATGCTCGGTTTGAGAGGCTGGTTCTCAAGCAATATACTCGGCAACCGTGACGGGGAAGTGCTCGATGACCCGGACTCATTCAAGACAAAAGAGCAGAGCAAGCTTTCGGTGCTTGATGTTATTCTCCAGCCGAACCTGTATCCTAACCTGTACGGCAGCTACCATCATATGGTAAGGATAAATTATTATCCCCCCCGCGGCGATGATAAGGAAGGTTGGGATAACATCGATATCTTCGGGTGGATGGGTTATCCTATGCAGCTCAAGATAAATTTCCTTTGCAAGGATTCAATACTTGCGGCTCCGCTTGTACTTGACCTTATACTGTTCATGGACCTTGCACAAAGAAAAAATATGTACGGCATACAGGACTGGCTGTCATTCTTTTTTAAGAGTCCGATGCATTTGGAAAAGGCAACACCGGAGCATGACCTGTTCATTCAGCACATGAAGCTTAAGAATACTCTCCGCAAGATGATGGGTGAGAAGCCAATATCGCATCTTGATGAAACTGAGACCGTGAAAGAGTTCGAAGCAGTATTCCAGTAGCAAACGTGAGATAGTGAATCCGCCCGGGCGGATTGTAATAGTGAATTTCATACCCGCTTATTTAAAAAGGTGAGCGGGTATTTTTTTGCTCAAAAATGAATTTAATTGGATAGTGCATTTTTCAGTACATATTTTTTTCAACCTTTCAAAATCTAACCAAATCCGTGAGCTGCATTTTCAAACAATATTACGACATGCTCTGATTCATTTTTAAATTAACAAAGAACGGTTACTTTTGCTTATATAGCTATATAAGCACCTCTGATATAATTTAATATAGTGATTATTCATTGTCAAGTTTTATATAAAAATAGTTTAATTACCCATTAAAAACATGTCAGAACCGGGATTTTTAAGATTGGAGAATTAATAAAGAAAGCAGTTCCCCCTTTCGAAGGTCGAAGATCCGGTTTACCGGAGGGCTAGGGGGATGATTCTATAATGAACCGGAAATACTTCAAGTATCACTTTAACTCTCCAACAACAGCGACAATTATTTGCTGCCAAATTTTTCCCATAGCGATAATGGTTAACGATATAGTGAAGTTTTATTTTTCGGAATAAACCGCATTTCCTTCACATAATCGCCATTTTATTCATAGCATCCCGATGAATTTGACGGAGCTAACTCCTTATACTGCAATGATTTAACCCCTGTTTTCCAAAAACGATAACCCAACTTGATACCAACTTGATACCAACTTGATACCAACTCCGACACAACTTGAACCCAACTTAGCACTGTTTTGAACCCAACTCCGAATTTTGAGCTTAAAGGGGCAGGCACAGTCAACCGGGAAAAATAAATCTCCCGTTAATCAATAATAATTAACGGGAGAGCTTACGTTTTTATTTATTTGAATAAACTTTATCGTAGTCCGAGTACTCCGCAGAGCCGCATTTTGGGCATTTAGTTCCATCACCGTCACCGCACTCACTGCAATACTTCTTACCGCATTTTCTGCAGGTGTGAAGATAGAACCAGCTTGAGTCAATGTTCTTCTTTGCTTCTCTGCCGCAGTTTGGACATTTATGTAAATCACTCATAATAATTATTTATAACTAAAGCTTCTTCCGCAAATTGAACCTGATAAATGAGATGTTGTTTCGTTAACAATGAATTCACAAGTTGCATTCACCGGCACATTAGCATTTTTCCCAACTGTACCCTGGTACTTCAATGAAGATGAAATAAATGCCATAGTTGTTTGTGTTTGAGTAAATGTTCCGTCAATATTTAAAATACCTGTAAATGTCAGAATATAGTTTTCATCTGAACCTTTGCAGTTGGTCATATCAAATACTAAGTGTACTGTATTTATTCCATTCGAATTATCTGTATTACCTGTAATATGCATTGTACCGCCCTGGGGTCCGTTTACAGTAATGTCATGGTTTCCTACAGGCTGACCGGCAAAGTTTTGATTCCAGATAAAATTATAGAGGTGGACTAATCCATATGCTGTGTTTTCATCCTGGCATGATTGGTCACATAAAGATGCCGGGGATGATGTTGTATCTTCCTTACAGCTCATATATACTACGGAAGATAAAAAAAGAATTACTAAAAATGTTCTGCTGATATTTTTCATAATGAATGAATATAATTTAATAAATGAAATAGAAGAATGAAAAGAAAATGTTTTCTTCATGGCTTTAATTTTTGGGGAGGTTTTTAAATTTTATTTAGTAAACTTTAACGTAAATTAAAATAAAAATAAATCCATCTAGCTGCCGGAAGAAATACCGGGGATAGCAGCTTCATTAAGTTCTGTATCGTGAACATATGGCTTCAGTAATTTAATACAGAACATAAATTTTATATAAACAAATATAACCTTAAGTGCCTGCCGGTTCAATGGATTAAATTGAAAAATCTTTATTTTTTTATTGTCTTCTCAATTTAAATGCATTAGTTTCCGTTCTTTCACCGGTACACCATATTATGCAATCTTTATGGTACCACGTTCCCTGCATGTTATCGGTAGTATATGAGAAGTCACCTATTTTAGTAGTACCTTCATAAACCGATAAAAAGGCTCCGTTAATTACACCATTTAAAAACATGGGGCTCACTGCCGGAATCCATCCCCAATCATTGCATGGAGTAGGTAAATGCTGGTAGTCATCATAGGAAAAATTCATTTTAATACTGATATTGTTTTCATTAGATCCTGCAGTTATAACCCAGGTAACAGTCCACATAGCAGTTGCCTCATCAATATAATCACCGCAAAAATCTGTTTGATGATAGAATTTTACAGGGAATGTAGTTTTCCAGGTTCCTACCAGGTTTCTTACCGGAGATAAATTAGTAGTTAACTCGTCTACCAAAGGATTATTGATGCAGCTATTTATAAATATGCACAATATCAGTACAGAACACATTACAAAAATTGTTCTAATAATTTTTATATTTAAATACTTTTTCATTTTCTTATTCCTCCTACTATTTTATATTAAATAATATGCCTGTTGAAAAATATACCGGGTAACCTAGTGAAAAATTGATGGCAGTCCCTTTTGAAAAGAAGTAATTTGCACCGGCACCTATGGTGTAACCGAGTGTAAAGGCTGTCTGGCTGTCCATAAAAGAAAGGTCAACTTCTTTATCGTTATTATCTGTCTCTGAAATAAGCCATAAATAAAAACCTATACCTCCTTTAACGTAAGGGTCAAAATGCTTTTTGGGTGATAAATGGTAATTTCCTGTTAAGTTAAGACCAAATACAGTTGAATGAGCTGTATAATTGTTTTCCATTGAAGTGGGATACGTGGTAAAAAGAACGTCTGTTCCCATTCCAAAATTATCAGTTACTGCAATATCTGTATATTGTAATAAAGAGAAGCCCCAGCTGTAACCTAATGAAATAGTCATAAATGATTTACCTTTCCTGTATCCGTATTCATTAGCTAAAGTGGATTGCTTTAATGAATCATTTTTTTGTGATGTAACTTTTGTATCCTTTTTCTTAATTAAATCTGTGGATTTCTTTTCCTTATCGATGGAAGTTGAATCTATATTTTCGGTTTTTTGCACTTTGGTCAAAGAATCCGCTGTGTTCTCATAAATTTTCTCTTTCTTTATTTTTTCAATTTCATCCATTTTAAATTCAAAAACTTTGTTACCTTTAGTTTCTATTTTAATAGATATATTAGGAATTTGTTCTATAATCATTCCGCGGATTATACTGCCATCTTTCAGATAAACAACATCTTCATATTGCTGTGAATATGCTTTGTTAATGAGAAGCAGGAGTATTAATGCAGAAAATATCTTAAGTATTTGATATAACAATTTTACCTCCTTGAGTAAATTATATTTAATAAAAGTGAGTTTTATTGTCCGATAAAAGTTTTAAGTTTATGTTTAAAAAGACACATTACTTCAAGTCTTTTTTTAAAGTTAAAATGAATATCCAATTCCAAAGCCGAAACTGCCTAATGGGAATGTTTCGCTGTCATTTCCTTTTTCGCCAAAGTTGCTGCCAAACCCGACTCCGGCACCAAGTGTCCAAAGAATTGTGAAGCCTCCCACTCTGTCTGATAATTTTATCTTGTTGCCAATTTCAAATTCTAACCTGACCATTCCCGGATTATAGGTTTTGGTTGTTTTCACATGATTACTGTCATATTTCACATCATCATAGCTGACAGACAGCTTTTCTACAGCAAGCCCGATGAAGAAACCTTCAACGGCTTTACCGCCGGTATATAATCTCATATGGGTTCCGATTCCCCAGGCAGATAGTGACTCTTTCATGGTTTCGGCTTTATCAACATCTTCTTTATCGCCTTCAAAAGTAAATGCACCGCGTGCAAAAAAAGTCATGAAGCTTATCTTTAAACCCATACTGAAGCTGCTTGATAATGCCCTGTCATATTCAATATTTGATAGAACTGTAAATAAGCCTATAGGCTGAATTGTGATTGAGTTTTTTGCAATTAATTCCTTTTTCTTTTTCTTAGGTGTTTCCTGTTTTAAATTTGTTTTCAGGTCTTTTGTTTTAATGCTGTCACTCACGTCCTTTTTAATTACAACTTCTTCCTTTGTCATTTTTTCTATCTCGTCCATTTTGAAAATGAATATATTCCCGTCATTTGTTTTAATTTTTACTGATACTCCCGGAATATGTTCAGTAATTATTCCGTGAATTATACTGCCGTTCTTTAAGTATACAATATCCTCATATTGCTGTGCATAAGTGCAAACTGAGAAAAATTGTAAGGAGATAAAGATGGCTATTAAACTAATTAAGTATTTCATAATTTTTCCCTACTAATGTATTTATTTTAAAACTTACAAATTTTATTATCTATTATTATAATATGACTATACATATTATCAGGCAAATAAATCATTATAGATTTACCATCCGCCTTCATGGTAAAGCAGCTGAATATCGCTATCGCTTAAAGCCATATTAAACAACCGTATATCATCAAGATTGCCGTTATGATAGTATCCCGAAGAACCGGTTCCAAAGAGCAGGTTTTCATTATTATTATTAATTGAACCCGCTGCAGCGACAGTATTGTTTAGCTGCCCGTTCCAATACACTTTCATTTCGCTGCCATTGTATGTAGCTGCAACATGATACCATTGATTGACCTGGAATGATGTATTAACACTAATCGTTGTTTGAGTGCTATTTGAAAAACCGAGCTGGAAATCCAATGTGTTAGTGATTGAATTATAGTACAGGCGGTATCCATCTGAACCCAATCCCTTTGAAATTAATGTACCTGAATTAGCTAAACTGTAAAAATTAACCCAGGCAGAAATAGTAAGCTTATTTACAAAATTTAACGGGTTGCTGGTTGTTACTAATATATTAGAGTATGACCCATTGAAGTTATATGCTTTATTGAAACTGCCAAACCTGTCATATGTAAGACTTGCATTATTAACCTGCCCATTATGATTATTGCCGCTTTCGTCATTTGCATTACCATTGAACGGATAATATGCAATGAGCGAGTCAGATTGAGAACCGCCGGCTATTGTTGTAAATCTCCATACTTCACTTGAATAATTATTGCCGTTAACGAACGTTTTTACCTGCCAATAATAAGTTCTGCTGCCTTTAAGAGGCGTTGTAACATGGTAAGAATTAGTAAATGCATGCCCATCTACTCTTGAAGGAGGAGTTAAAGTGTCTATATAAATATCATAAGTAAGATTGAGGCCGTATGACATAACACTCCAATATAAGTCCGGAGTAAGCGAGACATCTATAGACCCATTATTTGGAAACGGGTCATACATAGTTATTTCATTATTATTATTATTATTGTTTCCGCCATCATCACCGTTATCACTTACGTTAATCTTACAGGAATATAGAAAGACAGCGGTAAATAATAATATTAAATAGATTGTAATATTTTTCATTTTTTCTCTATATTAAATTAAGAATATAATTTAGTTGTAATATTTTTTTACTTTATTAAAATCATTTTTTTTGTTTCACTAAACCCATCGGTTATCAATTTATAATAATACACACCGCTAGCATAACTATCCGCCTGCCAGTCAACCTGATATGTTCCTGCTTTTAGCTGCTCATTGACAAGCGTTCCTATCTCACGACCAAGTGCATCATATATATATAGTTTTACATAATTGCTCATTGGTAATTGAAAATTGATAATTGTCTTCGGATTGAATGGATTAGGATAGTTTTGCGATAATGAAAATTTATTGGGTATTTCAGTTGATATTTTTTGAATACCAATTCCGCCATTATCGGTCTTCAGCATTATTCCGTTATCACCAACTGCATATATAATGTTTTCATTTGAATTTAAAACAGATATAGCATTTAACTGTGACATTACTCCGGAATTTTGTAATGTCCATGGGCTTTCACTTCCGGTATTTCTTAATATCGAACCACTGTGTCCGACCGCAAAAGAACCGAAAGCGCCATAATAATGCAAACCTTTAATATGTCCGATATTTGCCGAATAAACCAAAGACCAAGTCGCGCCCCAATTTGCTGTCCAGTATATATGAGCGATATCATTATTTCCGCCTGCAGCAAAGCCGCCACCGCCACCGTCCAAATCAATTGACCAAATACTAATTCCGGCAGGCATTGTTATTGTTGCCCAGTTATTTCCTCTATCTGTAGTTCTTAAAATCAAACCCGGACTGGCACCTCTATTTACTCCGATTAAACAACCGTTGCTGTCAATTGCTGCTACAGAGGTCAGTTCATAACTTGACATTCCGGAAGGCAAGGTCATTCTTGTATAAGCATTGCTTGAAAAAAAGCTTGGACATCGTACAATTACCGGTTCACTTGATTGGAATATCATCCTATTTCCTACAGCCCAAAAAGCTTTTGGACTACCACTGCTTAAATCAGCTCCAAAGAAAATGACTGTATCTGTTGGAGTATATGCCGGAATCCAGTTTACACCACCGTTGGATGTTTTAATTATTGAGGTTCCGACAACAAATCCCACTAAACCGTCTGATCCAATATGGCATGTATAAGGTGCCATAAAGCCGGATGGTAATGGCAATTGGAACCAGTTTGTTCCTCCGTTAGTGGATTTATAGAATACTCCAGTGTAATTTGCCGGATTTATTGTTGTTGCATAGAAAGTCTGGGCATTTGACAGACAAATATCAGTAAAATCATTGGTTGTACCCATATTAACAAACGCCCATCCTGCGATAGATATTTTTACAAATCCAAATAACAATAAAATGAATAGAGTTTTTTTCATAGCTTTATCTTCTATTTTTAATTAAGAAATAATCTTTTTAAATTTGATGTTATTTTACCAAAACCATTTTTTTTGTTTCACTAAAGCTTTCTGTTTGTAATTTGTAAAAATACACTCCGCTTGGATAATTAATTGCATTCCAATCAACCTCATATGTGCCGGGGTTTAATTTTTCATTTACAAGAGTTGTAACTTCTCTACCCATCATATCATACACAATAAGCTTTACAAAATTGCTCATTGGTAATTGAAAATTGATAATTGTCTTCGGGTTGAATGGATTAGGATAGTTTTGTGATAATGAAAATGATTGTGGTACTTCACTGCTGATTGATTTTATACCAATAGGTGCAGTATATTTTGAAATTCCACCGTTGTTTCTTATTGCCCACAAATTATAGCCGGTTCTTGCCTTTTGTAAATGAGTATAGGTTCCTGTTTGAGTCGTCTCAACTGCCCAATTGACACCGAAACTGGTTGTTCTATAAATTGATGTTCCTCTACTTAAAAACAATTCTCCTATACTATTACCATATGCGAGACCGTTTATACTTCCGCTTCCGGGAATACCGGGTAAATCTGACCAGATTGAGCCTCCATTTGAAGTATGCAGCAAACCGGTACTGCCCCCTCCAAAACCAATCATTTCTTCAGGAAATACAATCGCAAGACTATTTACTTGTCCAGGTGTTGGCTGGGAAATCCAACCAGTACTTAAAGTCCATTTATATATTCTTGTATTATTTGTCCCAAACCAGATTTTTGTATTCGACTGAGGTCCGCGAATAGCAAACATTGCATTATTATATCCCGTTTCTGTTCCGGTTTGAGGAAGATAAAAGCCTGTTGAATCCCAACCTCCAGGATTATTAATCCAAATAGACCATCTTCCTCCTACCGGGTCTCCATACATTATCATTTGTTCAGGTTCATTCAAACTGACTCCATGAATTGCATTAATAAATCCGCCAACCTGAGAGAATATTTGTGTCCAGCTACCACCGCCATTCGCTGTTCTATAAACATACGTTGTTGAGCTTGAACCGGTAACATATGCAATATTTGCATCAACTCCCCAAATATTATACAAATCCAATGAAGAGTTTGGAGAAACTGTTAAATTCCAGTTTGTTCCGCCATTAATAGTTCTAAGAACTTTTCCACCAGCACCACATATCCAGACAACATCGTTATCTACTGCTGAAACAGAATATAAGGTTGTTGTTAATCCTGATGTTTGTTCCGACCACTGTGCATTTGCCATACTAACAAACGCTAAAAACATTAATGTGTAAATTATTTTTTTCATATATTTTAATTATTTAATTTAAAAAATTAAGGCAGTCAGTTCTGTACTTAGCAGAAGTGATATGCCGTGTTCAAATTACTTCACCAACATCATCTTCTTCGTCTCAACAAAGTCACCCGTTGTCAATTTATAAAAATACACACCGCTTGGATAATCCGATGCATTCCATTCAACCTCATATGTTCCGGGCTTTAATTGTTCATTCACAAGAACAGCCACCTCTTTGCCAAGCACATCATACACAATAAGCTTTACATCATTGCTCATTGGTAATTGGAAATTGATAATTGTCTTTGGGTTGAATGGATTTGGATAATTTTGTGATAATGAATATTCCTCCGGGATTTCCTGTCCTAAATTTTGTACTGATATTGCGCCCACATTAAATGTCCAGTAAATATAAACTGGGTTTGAAAACCATTGCTTTGTACGACACTCAAGTGTATGATAAATTCCCGCTGTATTATAATTAAATGACTTCACTGCCGTTACCGACGAGTTTTGATTTACTAAAAAATTATTTGGATTAATATTCAGCCATGTTACTGCCGGATGAAGAGTATGGATTGTTTGACACTGGCTGCCCGGAAAATAATTATAGTTGCACCCTAAGTTTGTTATCGGCATATATGAGCTTACGTGATACCTGTTTGCTGTTTGGCCTGATGGTGCTGAGACGGTTGAATCGTATCTGTTTAATGTCGGACTGTTTGTAACGGTAAGTGTTACATTTGTTGCCTCCCAATTATTATTGAGGTCTATAATACTTGTTGAATAAGTACCCGGAGCAGCGGGTGCAATGAATGTGTAATTTACCGCCTTTATATCACTGCAGCCGTTTGAAGTAAATGATGAAGGAGTAATAATCAGCCAGTTTACAGCCGGTGAAATTTGCAAGTTTGCTGATATTGCTCCGCTGTTAGACCAGTAATAATACCAACCCGAAAAGCTCTGGCCCGGAAGAAGCTGTACAGGATACTCCATTCTTGAAGACTTGATTGAAACTCCGGAATTTGTTTCGGCCATTATTCCGGCTGTACCTTTATGCTCATTGCTGTAAGATGTTACAAATAAGCTGAAAGAAAAAACAAAAAGTAAAATTAATCTCTTTTTCATTTTTTTGCCTTTAGATTATAATTTATTTCTGAATAAAATATTTATTCAGATTTTATTACTTTATCAGTACCATCCTTTTAGTTTCACTAAAGCTTTCCGTAATTAATCTGTAGAAATACACTCCGCTTGGATAATCAGATGCGTTCCAATCAACCTCATATGTTCCGGGAGAAAGTTTTTCATTTATGAGAGCAGCAACTTCTTTGCCGAGCACATCATATATAATGAGCTTTACGAACACACCCCGTCCGGCAGAGCCGGACACCCCTCTCGAGAGGGGAATCTCAAATTTTATCTTTGTCGAAGGATTAAAAGGATTTGGATAGTTTTGAGATAATTTAAATTCCGAAGGCACTTCATTTGAAATATTTTGCACACCAATAAAATCATACAGACTTCGTTTCCATACTGAAATGTTATCTATAGCGGAAAAGACCATATTGTCATTAATAACAATACTGCGAATGTTAACGGGAATGCTATCCAGACCCTGATTTTTAGAAAACCAAATAATTCCATTGTTGGTAGTAGCATAAAATCCGTTGTCATGTGTTCCCACAATAACAGCGTTGTCTTCAGCAGCAATGTGTTGGGTTTCCTTCCCCTGTAAGCCGATATTAATCCAATTCAAGCCATTATTAGTTGAACGAAAGACTCCCCCGGTTGAAACAGTACTGTAAATATTTTCATCTAAAACGGCTAAATAATTGCCCGAATGTCCTATACTTGTCCAGTTTTCTCCTCCATTTGTAGAGCGGTAGATATCATTTTCTGTTGCAGCAAATACCATGCTGTCTTTTAAGGCAATATCTGTTACAGATTGATTCTCTAATCCCGTAGTACTTCCTACTCCTCCCAATCCCAATTTCCAGATTCCGGGATAACCACTTCTATAGTTAAAGCCAATATACACTGCAGAATCTGATTCGGCTTTAATACAATTTATATGTCTGTTTGTAAAACCTCCTGATACATCTATCCAGTTAAGACCATCATTTGTTGTTCTGGAAACATATGCATAATTAGGATTATAACGATTATATGATCTAAATACAGTAGTTCCTGCCGCAGTAATATCTCCATCATAAATCCCGGTTACAGTATTATTGTCAATCAATTTCCAGCTATTTCCATTATTAGAAGAAAGATAAGCACTATTCAGTGTCAATGCATATAATTTTGAATTATTAGCTGCCATAGAAAGAATTTCATTATGCTTGTATCCGGTTGCATTCCATGCTGTCCCGCCATCAGTGGATATGTACATTCCAAAGGGGGTGCCTGCACAAATACTTGTGCCTGTATTATAGAGTGAAATTATCTGCAAGGTAAGCAAACCTAATTCAGAGGACCAGTTTGTGCCGTTATTGGATGACCTGTAAACACCTGTGGTTGTTCCTGCATAAAGATAGCCGGTACTGCTCACTAAAGATGTTACATTTAAGTTAAGCAAACCCGCCGGCAGCCAGGAATTTCCATGGTCTGAAGATTTATAAACGCTTTCAGTGTTTGAAATATTAACTGTACCTGCAAACAAATTTGAGCCATAAACTAACAGGGAGTTTACATTCTGATTTATCAAACCGGCATTAACAGGGGACCATGAGCCGCCGTTATCAGTTGACTTATACACTCCGCTGCTTGTAGCTGCATATACATTTGTTCCCAATACAGCCATTGAATTGATAATATAACTTGATATCCCATAGCTGGAATAATTCCAGTAATTCCCATTGTTAGTAGTTACATATACTCCGCTGTTTGTGCCAATAAATATATTGGTATTTAAAGCGGCAAAAGTGTTGACTGAAACATTAGAAATTCCGGAGTTAACACCATACCAGGTAGTCCCATTGTTGGTTGTTAAAAAAACTCCGTTTTCAGTTCCGGCAAAAACATTGTTGCCTGTTTTGATAAAACACTTAACATTATTATTTGTCACACCGGGAGAGTTTAATTTGCTCCAACTGACTCCATTATTTGTAGAGTTGAAGATACAATCTCCGTTAGTTCCTGCAAACAGATTTGTACCAGATGAGATAAAACCGTTTACTTTGCCGCTCCATGGACCATTAGATGGTACCCACTGGGATAAAAATTCTTTGTTATTAAATGTATAACATGAAAGTAAAGTTATAATTATAATCAGTAATTTTTTATTCATAGTATTAGTAGTTAGATTATTTCAATAAAAGAAAAAAAGTTTATTTAATAAGTATCATCCTTTTTGTTTCGCTAAAACTTTTTGTTTGCAATTTATAAAAATATACTCCGCTTGGATAATCAGATGCATCCCAATCAACCTCATATGTACCGGGCTTTAATTGTTCATTGACAAGAGTTGTAACTTCTCTTCCTGTCACATCATACACAATAAGTTTTACATAATTGCTCATTGGTAATTGGAAATTGATAATTGTCTTTGGGTTGAATGGATTTGGATAATTTTGTGATAATGAAAATGATGAAGCGATATTTTCGGAAATTTGTTTTATTCCGATAATTTCCTGTAAACTACGACGATAAATAGAATTACCCGTTCCTACGAATATGTAATTATTTGCAATTAATATTGAATAAACCCAGGGAATAATGTTGAATCCCTGATTCTTACTTATCCAAGTTGCACCGTTATTTGTAGAAAGAAATATGCCATTATTTAATATTGTCGTCCCCGCAAAAATAATATTTCCAAATGTTGTAAGACATCGGACAGTCTGATTATTTAAACCGGATTGAATCCAGTTGACACCGTTATTAGTTGAAAGAAATACGCCATTACTTGTAGTTCCCGCAAAAATATTATCTCCAATCACCGCAAGGGAATATATAGACTGATTATTTAAAGTAGTTTGAGCCCAATTCATGCCGTTGTTTGATGAAAGATAGACTCCGCTATCCAAAGTCCCTGCAAAAATATTATTGCCGCTGACAACAAGAGCGAAAACAGTTCTATTGTTTAAACCGGATTGAATCCAGTTTGCTCCGTTATTTGTTGATTTGAAAACCCCGCCCGGTGCATTACATGCTGCGAAAATATTAGTTCCGCTTAAGGCAAAGAAATAAATTTCTATGTTATTCAAATCGGAGTGAGTCCAGCTCGAACCGTTATTAGTGGAGAGGTAAACTCCGCTATCCAAAGTCCCTGCATAAATATTATTTCCGAATGACATAAGAGTCATTATGTAATGAGTATTCAATGCAGTCTGAGTCCAGTCATTTCCGTTATTAGTGGAGAGGTAAACACCGGTTCCATATCCTCCTGCAAACAAATTATTACCTATTGCAGCAATGGCATGAATCCATTGATTATTAAAAGGAGTTTGTGTCCAATTATTACCGTTATTCGATGAGAGATAAACACCATAGAACCAGGATCCCGCAAAAACCTTATTATTGAGTATTGCAAGTGAATAAACTGATGTATAATTCAAAGATGTTTGAGTCCAGGACATGCCATTATTCGTAGAGAGAATGACTCCATCCATCCATGTTCCTGCAAAAATCATATTTCCACTTATAGAAATTGAAAGAACAGAACGATTATTCATAGTTGTTTGAGTCCAGGTAGTTCCGTTATTAGTGGTTAAAAAGATGCCATTATCAGTCCCTGCAAAAATGTTAGTTCCGTTGATGGCAAAACAATTAACAAATTCATTATTCAAAGAGGTTTGAGTCCAACTAGCGCCGTTATTTGTGGAAATATAAGCCCCTGCTGTGGATGTCCCCGCAAATACATTATTTCCGCTGACGGCAAGTGAATAAACAAATTGATTATTCAAAGAAGTTTGTGCCCAGGTTGTTCCGTTATTAGTAGAGACATATACTCCGTTACTATCTGTCCCTGCAAAAATATAATTCCCATTAATAGCAATAGAATATATATTTTTATTATTTAAAGAAGTTTGAGTCCAACTCATTCCATTATTAACAGAAAGATAGACCCCTTCAAAATATGTCCCTGCAAAAATATTATTTCCGTTGATGGCAAGGGAATAAATGTATTTATTATTCAAAGCAGTCAGAGACCAATTCGTACCGCTGTTTGTAGAAAGATATACTCCATTGCTTCCTCCATTAGTTCTTGTGCCGGCAAAAATACTATTTCCACTAACGGCAAGTGATAAAACAATTCCTCCATACGGTCCGTTAGTTGGGACCCACTGGCTCATACAATTTCGAATTATTAAAGTATTCAAAACAAAAAAAACCAAGAAAAATCCAATATTTTTGTAAATTAAATTTTTCATTTTTTTATTATAGTTTTTTTAAATTTGCAATTAAACGTATATTATATTTTTTGTCATGCTATTTTACTAAAGCCATTCGTTTTGTTTCAGAATAATCACCTGCTACAATTTTATAAAAATATACTCCGCTCGGATAATTACTTGCATTCCATTCTACCTCATACGTTCCGTGTTTTAATTGTTCATTCACAAGAACAGCCACCTCTTTACCAAGCACATCATACACAATAAGCTTTACAAAATTGCTCATTGGTAATTGAAAATTGATAATTGTCTTCGGG
>RPQH01000033.1 GCA_003820375.1 Ignavibacteriota bacterium | reverse complement strand
TGTTAGGAGAGGGGGAGTTCCTTTTACTTTTAAGATTTTATTATTACTCAAGTTCTATATTTTTATGTCTCCCCCTCTCCTTTCATGTATCATAGGAGAGGGGGTCGGGGGGTGAGGACAGGAGCTGAAATTAAATGCAAATATTAAAATCTTACCCTATGATTACACTCTTGCGAAAGGTGACCCTCCTGTCTGTGCATAAACATGCGTAAATCCCGAAGGGATGAAATTATGGTAGATTAATTTATAATAAACGAACAGAATCCCGCCTGCCTACCAAAGCCTTGGCGCAGGCAGGAAGGATTGATATTATTATATCAAGATTGTTGACTAAGAATTAAATCCTGAAGGGATGATATTATAGTAGAAAATCATTTTCCCTGCTTCACATGTTGTATTTGGGAATGAGGGTGTGTGCATGTTCATACACAGGCAATTGTTCATATTAAAAAACTTGACAAGAATCCAAACTCCTGTATCTTAATATTTATTTTATAAACCACATTAATAACAGAACTTTATTACATTTGTTTGCATTTACCAATATAAGCATCTCAATTTTCCATATCCCGCTTGAGAACATCAATTTCATAAAATCAGAAATTGCAAATAAGGGTTCAAATCAAGCAAGTTTCAAGCATAGCGTTCATCTTATTCAAAGATGACTGCACATTATCCTATACCCTTTCAAAGAGTTTTATCCCAAATCATTTAACTTCAATTAATCAACTAAAAGATAAAAAACCATGAAAAAATTATCTTCATTACTGTTAATTTTATTGTTACTGTTTACTATCAGTCAGTTACATTCCCAGCAGACCTACGTTCTCATTGGATGGAACGATTTAGGTATGCATTGTTCAAATCAGGATTTCTCCAAAATGGCAGTACTTCCGCCATACAATAATGTTTATGCAGTTTTAATTATCAAGCAAACCGGGCAGCTTCCTCAAATTGTTAATGTTGGTTATAAAATTGAATATAACATCCCAAATAATACGACATCAATAACGAAAACAAATTTCTGGACATATGCACAGGAGTTATTCGGCTTACCCAATCCCCTGCCAAACAACATTGGGCTGACAGGTAAGGGCTTAACAGGCCTGCTTGATACAGTAGGCAACAGCTTCAGGGTGGTTGGAATACCCAATACACCGTTTACTGATACAGACCTCGTGAATGAAAGACCGTACCAGCTTATACATCTTGCGGCAAAAGAATTGAACGGTTCAACAGTTCTTGGATACAGCGACGTTGTAATCCCTGTCAGTAATGAGATAGGTTGTGTGCAATCGGGATGCCACAGCTCGGAACAATCAATAAAAAATGAACATGAAAATGTAAACGGCTTTAAATATAATCAACCCGAGTTATGCGCAAGATGTCATGCATCAAATGCACTTGGCACAGTAGGCATCCCGGAAGCAAAGTCGTTTTCATACAGAATGCATGACCAGCATGATTTTATTCAGCCGATAAATGACAGGTCAACCTGCTATAAATGCCATCCCGGTCCGAATACTGTATGTTTCAGAGATGTGATGCGTGATGCTTTAACATGCCAGAATTGCCATGGAACAATGCAGGTAATAGCACAATCGATAGATAACGGCAGGCGTCCCTGGCTTGACGAGCCGCGCTGCGGAGCAACAACCTGCCACGGAAGCACGTATTCCGAGCAGCCGGGAAAACTGTACCGTGAATCAAAAGGTCACAGCCAATTGTATTGCTCTACATGCCATGGTAGTCCGCATACTATATTCCCCTCACGGGAAGCCAATGATAACTTGCAGAGCATAAGGCTGCAGGGGCATTCGGGGGCAATCTCAAATTGTATGGTTTGCCATAGCTCACCTCCTCCGGGACCCGGACCGCACGGCAAAACATATATCGGAATTAAGAAAACAAGCAATGAAGTACCAAAGGAATTTGTACTTAATCAGAATTATCCGAATCCGTTCAATCCTGTTACGAAAATCAAGTTTGGGATAAATAAATCCGGTTTCGTGAGAATAAAGGTGTATGATATGTCGGGGAAAGAGGTAAAAATACTCCTGGAACGCGAATTAAACCCGGGTACATTTGAATTAGAGTGGGATGGCAGAGAATTACCCAGCGGAACATACATTTGCCGTGTAGAATACAGTGGATTGAGCAAATCAATCAAAATGGCGTTAATTAAATAGGCAGCATAGCGGGTTTCGTTAGAGCCTAGTGATTTTGGTTAACTCATAAGGGCAAAATTTTAGCGATTTTTGTGATAATTTTAAGAAAAGCTTAGTACTATATTCGTGTAGGTTAAATCATTATATCATCAATAAATTAGCTATTATGAAACTTTACAAATCATTACTTAGAACGGTTATTGCCTTAGGGGTATTATTTGTCCCGTTTTATTTTATTGCTTGCGACGTTGGGGAATCTGTGGCTGTTAAGTCTTCATGTGAATCAAGCAATACTGCAGAATTAATTATTTTGAACAACTCTTCAACAGTGTACAATGTGTACGTGGACGGAGTATATAAATATGCTATTCAGCAAAGCTTAAGCAAAACTGAAACAGTCAGCGCCGATGTGGATCATGTTATAAAGTTTTATGCTCCTGCAGACCCGGTTAATCCGAAGTGTATAGCAACAAAAAAACTGGCAAAGTGTACCTCCGGTACTGTCACCTGTTCAACTCAATAGTTCTTTAGTTTCTGATAAGAGATTGCTGTTTATAAATAAGGATAGCTCAGACCTGTTTACAACAGGAAGGTCTGAGCTATCCCTTTTTTACCGGGTAAATTATTATCTGACAAAAGTCTCCTTCACTCTGATTGATGTAAGGATGTAGAATGTTATAAGACCTGCTATCACTACAGAAAAAGCCATCTTTTCTACAGGTATGCTCCCAATTGTCTGCAGCATCGGACCAAATAAAAAATACACAAGGAATTCAAGTACTACTTCTACTGCAACATAAATTATCACCAACAGCTTAAACACTTTTGCCATTTTGAACATATAATATATCAATGTTATTGTAAAAAGAAGCATTACAATTGCAGCAACTATTTCAAAATAAATAAATGCAGTGTAAGCGCCGGGAGCACTGATATGCATTTCATCTATTAATTTTTCTTTTTCACCAAGCAAGCCGAAAAACAACTGGATATTTCTTAACCAGCTTATGCCGTTCAATAAAATAAATACCTGCAGTACCATCAGCCATCCGCCAATGGATTTATAATCCTTAACCTTCTCTTGTTTATCCATTCTGCTATTTTAACATTACTAATAGAAATAAAAAAGGCAGTTAGCTGTTAACTGGCTTTTTGTTCTACGTTGTTTGTGTTTTACACCAATAACCATATCCTTCCAAAACGATGAAGTAAAAATATTTTCACCCCCTCTCCTTTTAGGAGAGAAGTGGTATGGTTTTAGAACCAATATTTCTACCATAATGTCATCTCTTCTGGATTTATAATCTATCGAATCTCCCATCTCCTTTTAGGAGCGGGAACGGGGGTGAGGTTTAAAACCACTTTTTCTTCCTCCAACAGCAGGGCAAAAAACGTGGTCATCCAGTGGGCACTCAGTGGGCACTCAGTGGGCATTCAGTGGGCACTCTACGGGCACTTTACGGGCAGGTTTTGGGCAGAGTTTTTCAAAAAATGGCTGTAACATATTGCAGTATAAAGAGATAACTCCTGCCCAAAGTACCAAAAACGAGCTAAAAAATGGCGATTATATGCAGGAAATGCGGTTTTCGAAAAACTACTCCTGCCCACTGGTTTTTGGGAAAAAATAAACGAAATAATCGATTTACTGTCGCTATAATTTAAGACTTAAAGTGATGCTTTAAGGTATTCCCGGTTCAATTAAGGACACACCCCTTCCGCTTCGCTTCCTCCCCTCTCGAGAGTGGAATCCTTACCTCCTAATTTATCCTTGAATCAAAATTGCTTAAAAAACACTCTAAGCACACAATACATTCTAAGCACTCCATACACTTTAAACTATTTTCATGAAATATTTGACAAGCGGCAATCTCCATATTATATTTATATAGTAGTGAATACTGCTGCAATTTATCACTCACTGTCGTTCTTTGTCAATATCGAAATCATGATTATCAGGTCGCAAGATTAATTTATTCGAGGGTCAAAAGTAGGGTCAGATATTGAAACAAAAAAGTAAAGAAATTGAAAAATTTTCAGTTTGCAGGTGTTTGTCTTACAAATGAGGATTATAATAAAAAAGGCATCCTTATTCAGAACGCCTTTGATAATGAAGTAATCAGACATGTGCCGAACACTTTTTACACTATTTCACTATTTCACTATTTGATAAGTGTCATCTTCTTTACAGCTTCGTAATCTCCGGCAATTATCCTGTAAAAATATACTCCGGAAGAAAGCTTATTTGCACTCCAGTTTATTGAATGATTGCCTGCTGCAAAATTTCCCTGTGCTATTATGGCAATTTCTCTTCCAACTATATCAAATAATTTTATTGTAACATCCGACTTTGATGGAAGATCAAACTTTATTGTTGTTGATGGATTAAAAGGATTAGGATAGTTCTGATAGAGAACAAAATTATCCGGCACAATATTATTGTTAGAGTTTACACCAACAAATGTTCCGGGTCCGCCTGAAAAACATTTTATTCTCCCATCGCGTGAGCCGGCTACCATTTCTTTTGTCTGGTTTGTATCTATGCTGTTGATTGCAATTACCCTGTCACCGCGTTCGCTTATTGTTGTACCAAAGGTATATTGAAATATAACTGCACCATTATTTCCGTTTAAAATTACAAGCTTGCTTGGCAGCTGGGTCATTACGGCTATATCATGCAGTGTATCCCCGGTTACATCGCCGATATCATCAATACCTCTGAGGAAAGAGCTTGCCAGCGGCGTGGTCCATAGTACTGTCCCTGTTTTTGAATCAACCCTGTTAACAGATTGCGGTCCTGATAGCGACACATCAATAAACCCGTTCTTATCTTTATCATCAAGACGTATAACTTTGCCGTTATTGCTTGAGCCGAGTGAAGCAGTCCATATCTGTGCACCTGTATTGCCTGAGATGCCGAATATGCCGCCGCTGAAGCCCTGCATGCCAACTACATCACTGAAATTATCACCATTTACATCAGGAACCCATCTGAGACTCCATATTGTGCCAAATGTTGTGTAATTCCAAATAGACCCGCCTGTATTATTAAATCCTGCTACAATATAAGGTCCTCCGTTATTAGATACCCCTACTGCACCGCCTGATGTAGTAGTTTCAATATCATCAGTAAAATTATAATTTTGTATTACATTAAATATTTCCTGTCCGTTTAATCCGTTCAGGCAAATTATTGAATGCCTGCCTCCGAAATTTGATTCTCCGCTGGCTGATATTAATACATCTTTTCTACCGTCACTGTTATAATCTTTATCAGTCCTTAAAGCAAAAATGTCACCGTCATAATTGTTTGCCTCACTGCCATACTGCCAGAGCTTTTGCCCTGTTGCACCGGAAAGGACATAGACCATTTCATTACCGCCGCCGCAGCCGATGACAACTTCATCTTTACCGTCATTGTTTATATCAGGCATTATATCCATAGCATCTTCCCAATCAACAGAACCTGTATTGTTTGTACCGAAATATGTGTTGAATTTCCACAACGAATCGGCAGTTACTGAAGCATTACCGTTGTAACAAATTGTCCAGTAATTTTCAGAAGCGACAACTACATCATTAATACCGTCGCCTGTCACATCACCAATACGTTTAATGCTTTTTGGCTGATAGTCCTGAACAGTTGTTAACGGATTTGGCGGCGTATTGCCTGCCCAGAATATATCTCCAAGCAATGTAGTAATATTATCACTTGCTGTTCCAGATAATATTATTTTTGCTTCAGAATTATTATCAGCATTTGATGATATAACCGCGGCATCGCTGAATGTACCTGCTGTATTGGGATTGAACCATATGCGTAGAGTCCTTGATTGCTGCGGTAAAATGATAATTGGGAATGTGACGTTAGTATTATCTAATCTGAATCTTTGAGTGGAACATGTTATTGAGTTTATTACCAGTTGTTCATTGCCCTGGTTAGTAACGGAAAAAGTAAACCCGCTTAATGAATTAACACGTCTTGCACTAAAGTTAAAGCTTGATTCAGATAATTGAATTATACTTGAGCTTGCTAATATGTTTGAGAAAGAAGAGACAAAAAAACATATGAATGCTATTTGAAATAAAGTTTTGTATTTCTTATTCATCATTAGTAAATGAAATTTTATAAAATTCTTACTAACAATAAGATAAATTGTAATTAAAGATTTATCAATACAAATAGGAAGGAAGAATTTGAGAGTTGGAGAGTTGGAGAGTTGGAGTAAGATAAATAACGTAATTCAAAATTCCAAAACTTTAGCTCTTGAACTCTTAACTCTCAAACACACAACTCTCTGAACTCTCTGAACTCTCTGAACTCTTACTCGCTCAAACTGAGTTCTTCTTCCAGTTCGTGTTTTACTTCCTTCTTATAAACTACATCTGCTTCATTGCTTCTTTGAGCCCCTGAGAAATATGAGTAAACAGCAGGTACGACAAATAATGTAAGTACACCGGAAAATATTAATCCGCCGACGACACCAATACCAAGTGATGTTCTGCTTTCAGCACCGATACCTACAGCAATCGGCAATGCACCAAGTATTGTAGCCAGGCTTGTCATTAATATCGGTCTGAATCTTTGAACAGAAGCTTCAAGCACAGCATCCAATTTTTTCAAACCCTGCTCTTTCTTCTGGTTAGCAAATTCAACAATAAGAATAGCATTTTTAGTTACAAGACCGACAAGCATAATAATACCAATCTGGCTGAAAATGTTTAATGTCTTATCAAACAGCCACAGCGACAACAATGCACCTGTCATAGCAAGCGGTACCGTTAACATAATAATGAACGGATCAACAAAGCTTTCGAACTGTGCCGCAAGTACAAGGAAAATGATAACCATAGCAAATATAAAAACAAACAATAAGCTTGATGAACTTTCGGCAAATTCACGTGACTGCCCCGAAAGTGCTGTACTGAAATCAGGAGTTAAAACCCTGCTTGCTACCCTTTCCATTGCAGCTATTCCATCGCCAATTGTCGCCCCTTCAGTCAAGCCGGAAGTAATTGTTGCTGAAACATACCTGTTATATCTGAACCTGGATGTCGGTGTTGCCTGTTCATTAAGATGGACAAGATTATCAAGCTGGATAAGCTGTCCTGCATTATTTCTCACATAAATATGTTTAAGGTCATACGGGTCATCACGGTTTTCTCTCTGCACCTGACCAATGACCTGGTATTGTTTTCCGTCTTTAATATAATAACCAAATCTTGAGCTTCCAAAAGCTATTTGCAAAGTTCTTGCAATATCATTTACAGTTACACCAAGGTCTGCGGCTCTTTCCCTGTCAATACGCAGGTTAATTTCAGGTTTGTTAACTTTTAAATTTGCGTCGGTAAATTGAAGCTGCGGCTCTTTCCTTGCTTCCTCAAGAAATTTTGGAAGTACTTCTACAAGCTTATCAAAATTAGGTGCCTGCAAAACAAACGAAACCGGCTGCCCTCCAAACCTGCTTCCGATTGTCGGCGGCTGTGACGGGAAACTCCTTACATCTCTTATCTTGTTTATTTCGCGTGTAATCATCTGGTATATCTGCTGCTGTGACCTGTCGCGTTCTCCGGGAGGAACAAGGTACAAATTAATAAACCCGCTATTCACAGCACCCGGTGCACTAAAGCTTGGTGCTATTATTGTCATAGGTACGGATGCTTCGGGTACTGAATCCAAAATTAATGTTGTTAAATTATCCATGCTTCTTTCCATAAATTCAAATGAAGCACCCTCGGGAGCTGTTGCCTGTACACGCAAGTTAGAGCGGTCTTCAAGCGGTGCCATCTCAGATTGCAATGTAGAACCTATTACATATATCAATACTGTAGATATGCCGATTATTACAAATGCCAGCCAGCGTACTTTTAAAAATGATGCCAGTGATTCCCTGTACCAGTTTGTCAGCCATTTAAAGAAAGGTTCGGTTTTAATATAAAACCTGCTATGCTTGTGTTGTTTTTTAAACATGTAAGCACTAAGCATCGGGCTCAATGTCAATGCAACAAATGCAGAAACAAGAACAGAGCCGGCAATAACCACACCAAACTCCCTGAACAAACGTCCAATTGTACCTTCCAGAAATACTATCGGAAGAAATACAGCGGCAAGAGTAATTGTCGTTGAAATTACTGCAAAATAAATCTCTTTAGAACCTTTGAAAGCAGCTTCAAACGGGTTCATCCCCTGTTCAATTTTAGAATATATATTTTCAAGCACAACAATAGCATCATCCACAACAAGCCCGATTGCAAGAATCAAGCCGACAAGTGTAAGTACATTAATTGAAAATCCGAAAATATACATAATAAAAAATGCTGCAATAATAGAAACCGGTATTGCAAGAACAGGTATGATAGTTGAACGCCAGTCACGCAGAAACAGGAAAATAATTATAATAACTAACCCGAAAGCAATAAAAATTGTTTCTTCAACTTCAGTTATTGTATTACGTACATAGTCAGAAAAATCAAATCCAACTTCAAGGCGGTATTCGGGCGGAAGATCTTTTTTAATATCTTCAAGACGTTTTTTAAACTCATTTGATATTTCAATTGCATTAGCTCCGGGTTGTGCAGTTACGGAAATACCTATACCAGGCAATTCACCTCTTTTTACAGATGACCTTTCATTTTCAGGACCCAGTTCAGCAAAACCGATATCGGAAAATCTGACGACATTATTATTTTCCTGTTTAATAATCAGATTATTAAACTCTTCCGGAGTTGTTAACCTTCCAAACGTTCTTATAGTTAATTCTGTGTTATCACCTTCAATTCTGCCTGAAGGAAGCTCAACATTTTCTCTTTCCAAAGCATTTTGTACATCAAGCGGAGTTAACCTGTAAGCAGATAATTTAACAGGGTCTATCCACATTCTTATTGCATATTTTCTTTCACCGAAAATCCTGACTGCACTTACTCCCGGAATTGTTTGTAAACGTTCCTGTATAACATTAGTGGCGTAATCACTCACATCCAGAATACTTTTTGAATCACTTTGCAGGAATACTGAAATAATGGGAGTATTATCTGCATCTGATTTTTCAACAATTGGATTATCAACATCACGCGGTAAATTTCTTTGAGCACGTGAAACCCTGTCCCTTACATCGTTTGTTGCTTCTTCAAGGTCCTTACCTGCACCAAATTCAATTCTTATAGAACTTGCCTGCTCCCTGCTGGTTGATGTAATTTCTTCAATACCTTCAATACCATTAAGTGATTGTTCAAGGGGCTCTGTGATTTGTGATTCAATAACATCTGAGTTTGCACCGGGATATGTAGTTGTAACGGAAACTACAGGCGGGTCAACACTTGGATATTCCCTTACTTCAAGAAAAGTAAAGCTGACAACTCCGAATATTACTATAATCAGAGAAAAAACAATTGCCAATATAGGGCGCCGTATGGATGTAGATGATAAACTCATTATTTATTTCGAATTTCGAATTTTCAATTGCGAATTTATTGAATAATTTTTATTATTATGCCAGTTAGTTTGAAATTTATTGACCGGTTAATGACCAATTGATAAATATTTACTCTCAAATTGTAATTTGCCATATCTAAAAGTAAAATCCGAAATTGACAATCCGAAATCCGCAATCCGCATCATTCGGCTTTTACCATTTTCACTTTTGCTTCGGGTCTTAATCTTAATATATTTGTTGTAATAACAGTATCGCCAGGATATAATCCTGTTGTAATCTGCACATTGTTTTCAGTTCTTTCGCCAATTTCTACATCAACTGTTTTTGCAACACCGTCTTTAATCACATAAACACTTTGCCCTTTCAGCTTTGGTACAAGTGCCTGTGAAGGAATCAATATTGCATTGTTCTGTGTCGAAAGCTTCAGTGTTACATTTGCAAAATTACCCGGCATTAATTTTTTTCCGGGATTTGATGCAATTGCTCTAAGCACTAAAGTCCTTGTATTATTTTCAACCTTTGGCTCAAAAGCAAAAACCTCAGCTTCAAAATCACCCGGTACACCTTCAACATTAAACACGACCCTTTGCCCGACTTTAAACATGGGTGAATATTTCTCAGGTATTGAAAAATCTATCTTTATTTTGCTCACATCCTGTATCGTTGCCAATACTATAGTGGGTGTAACATAACTTCCTATACTAACGTTTCGTAATCCTATTACACCTGAGAATGGTGCCCTGATACTTGTTTTTGTAATATCAACCCTTGTTATTTCCATATCGGCTCTTATCCTGGCAAGGTTTGTTTCCACCGTTTCATATGTTTCCTGCGGAGTTAACCCTTTATCAATTAAATATTTTTCTCTCTCAAGCTGGTTAATTGCAAGCTGCTCATCAATTTCCTGTTTTTTCAATCTCGCCGATAAATCCGATGCATCCAACTTAAATAAAACTTTACCTCTTGAAACAGAAGTTCCTTCTTTAAAATATATGCCTACAACTTTTCTTGAAACCTCACTGCGTAACTCAACTTCTTCATTAGCACGTATAGTACCTATTGTTTTTATTTCATTATCAAGTGATTGTTCTTTTACAACATATCCGTCAACTGATAGTGCCTGGTTTTGCTGATTACTTCCGGGAGATTGGTTTCTTTGCGATTTTTCTTTAGTAGATAAAATTTTTGGTATTATAATAAACCCTGCAATTATGAGAATAATAACCGAAATTGAAATTAATTTAATATATTTTTTCACTTTATTTTAATTTATCAACTAAAATACTCATTTTTTAAGTATTTATAAAGATTTTTATGAAGCAGATTCAGAAATTTGAATGAACTTAATTTGCTATTAGTTCCAAATATCAAATAAACAAATAATAAGTTACAATTTTTTACAAAAAAATCAGAAGATTTAAATACCAAATCTTCAATTTGCGCTAACTTATAAACAATATAGTTCTGAAATATATTGCAATAAATCTGTATTTTTGTAAATGGCAAGAGCACCAATACAGATATTAGTACTTCCATATTACCGGAATGAGCGGAATGAAATTGAGTTTGCAATCTTCAAACGTGCAGATGAGCATTACTGGCAATTCATTGCAGGAGGTGCGGAAGATGATGAAACACCCATTGAAACTGCAATGAGGGAAACATTCGAAGAAGCAGGTATCTTACCTTCAGATAATTTATATGAATTAGAATCTTTTTCAACAATACCTGTAACGGGTGTTACAGGTGAACAAGGATTTATATGGGGAGAAGATGTTTATTTACTTCCTCAATACTGCTTTGCTCTTGAAATGCTTAATAAAGATATTAAGATATCTGCTGAACATACTGAATACAAATGGACCTGCTACAATGATGCCTACGAACTTTTGAACTGGCAAAGCAATAAAAATGCTTTGTGGGAATTAAACTGCAAATTGAGTAAAAATAAAATAGGGAGCATACATGGGTAAGCCAATGGATTATAACGACTATGCGTCAACCTATGCATACAGCAGGTTTGCAGTAGAGTGGATAGTTAAGCCTTTAGTGAAAACAATTGATATTTTACCAAAGGGTTCAAACATTGCGGAAATAGGATGTGGTACCGGGAATTATATAATTGCACTCTCAGGTATATTGCCAAAGAATAAATATTATGGATTCGATGTTTCAAAAAAGATGCTCGAAGAAGCAAAAAAAAGAAATTCAATGGTAACATTTGAGGTTGGAAATTGTGAAGAAACATTTCCATACCGCTCAGAATATATTAACTTCTCATTCTGTGTTGATGTTATACATCACATTGTTGCATTGAATAATTTCTTCTCCGAATCAAACCGCATACTTTCTCCAAAAGGTAAGCTGGTCATAGTAACAGATTCGGAAGAAAATATGAGACGCCGGAGCTTAACAAAGTTTTTTCCTGAAACACTGCAAATAGAACTGGACCGATACCCAAAGATTGAAGAACTGAATGAACATGCCGGGAAAAACGATTTTAAATTAATATCCCATATTATTTCAGAAAGAGAAATTGAGCTGTCATCATTTCTGCCAAAGCTAGTAGCAAGGTGTTCGTCAGCAACACGCCTTATCAAGGAAGAAGATTTTAAAAGAGGCATTGAACGCGTAAAGAAAGCAGCAGAAAATAATGAGAAATGGATTTCTAGCTACAGCATTTTAACTTATGAAAAAGAATGAGTGAAGTGTTATATTATTTTTCTCTTTTTTCATTTGTATTTGCTGTGCTTCTTGCCGTAGATATTTTATATGGAAACAGTACAATAAAACGGTTAAAAAATATTAAACCGGATTTACCTGATAAACCGCCGAAAGTATCTATAATAATCCCATGCCGGAACGAAGAACGTCATATAAAGGAAGCTCTGCAATCGGTTCTTCATCTTGATTATCCCAACTATGAAATAATTGTAATAAATGACAGGTCAACCGATAACACGGGTAAAATACTGGAAGAATTATCTGCAGAATATCCTGCTTTGAAAATTTTTTATATAAATGAACTGCCTTCCGGATGGCTGGGTAAAAATTATGCTTTGTATTTTGGTGCAAACCGGGCTAAAGGTGAATTGCTCCTGTTTACTGATGCGGATATAGTTTATAAAAAAGATTCCTTATCAAGAGCGGTAAGTTATTTGATAAAAAATAATATTGACCATCTTGCATTAACTGCTGATATTATTATGCCTAATATAATAATGAATATGTTCACAGGAGCTTTTATAGTTTTCTTTTCTATATTTGCAAGACCATGGAAAGCGAAAGACTCAAAATCAAAACGGTTCATTGGAATCGGTGCGTTTAATCTTGTTAAAAAGGATGCATATGAAAAAGCAGGAACACATAATAGAATTGCCATGCGTCCTGATGATGATATTAAGCTTGGCAAAATAATTAAGTTAAGCGGATTCAAACAGGAATTACTGTTCGGTAAGGATATGTTAAGAGTGAACTGGTATAATTCAGTGGAAGAATTAGTACAGGGAATGGAGAAGAACGGATTTTCAGGAATTGAATATAATATTCTTTCGACTTTTTGGTCAGCTGTTTCGCTGCTGTTATTCTTTGTGTTTCCGTTTATCGCTGTATTTATCACAACAGGTATGACACAAGTGTTATTTCTTGGAATAGTTATAATTTTATTTATAATATATTCGTTTTCAGCAAAAGACCAGAATCTAAATCCCCTATATTGCCTTGGCTTTCCTATAGCTACATTAATTTTTATTTATATAATTGAGAGATCAGCTTTTATGACATTAAAAAACGGCGGGATAATGTGGAGAGATACATTTTACCCGTTAAAGGAACTTAAATCAAACAAAGTATAAACCATGAATAACTGGACCAAAGAATTCAGCACTGCAATCACAGTTTGTGATACAACAGGTATTGTTTTAGAAATGAATGACAAATCTGCAAAAGTATTTGAAAGCGACGGAGGCATGGAACTTATTGGTAAGAATTTGTATGACTGCCATTCGGAACCTTCCTGCGTGAAGCTTAAAAAAATGATGAAGGAAGAGAAAGTAAATTGCTACACAATCGAAAAAGCAGAACAGAAAAAATTGATATATCAATCACCCTGGTACGAAGAGGGCAAGTTTAAGGGTTTTGTTGAAATAGCAATAGAGATACCGGAAAACATGCCGCATTTTGTGAGAGGGTGAAAAACCAGCTCCATTTAATTCATTAAAACCATTAACGGTTTGCAAAACATGACCAAAATCATGGTTTTACCATTTCTGCCATGCTATTTTTGTACATAGTTAATATTTATAGCTATCAATAATTATAGAATTAGAAATATAGGTATCAATGGAATTAGATTATAATGACCCCGTATTTTCAATTAGTATGGCTGCTAAGATACTGAAGGTGTCTGTTCACACTTTAAGAATGTATGAAAAAGAAGGATTGATAATACCCTTCAAGAAAGATTCAAAGCAGCGGTTGTATTCGAAATCTGATATTGACCGTCTTGAGTGCATCAGGAGAGCAATCAATGAAAACAAGATAAGCATTGCAGGTATTAAAACCATATTTTCATTAATACCCTGTTACAAAATAAAAAATTGCGGCGAAAAACGGTTTGATTGTGAAGCTTATAATGAGCATACAAAACCCTGCTGGATGCTTAAGCATGAATCGAATTTTTGCTCTGATAAAGAATGCAGAACATGTGAAGTCTATATGCAGTTTGCTAATTGCCAGGTTATTAAGGAAAAATTCCTTGAGCTGTTAACCTAATAATTAACTAAATAAATCTTTCGGATACTCCGGTGAAACTTCGTTATCATTTTGGAATATCTCATCGTTAATATCGTATAATTTTTCAATCCTCAAAGTTTCATCACTCACTATTTCCTGATAATTATAATCTGCTTCATCCGGATGGCTGACAAATCCTATTGTTGCCAATTCAAGTGTAAGTTTCATAATATTTCTCCTTTCTAATTAATACAAAGATAGGAAGTAAATATTGGGACTGTATTGTAACTATGTTAGGAATAGGTTAGAAATCGCAGAAATTAAATCATTCCTGCTCATTTTATCAATCCCGCAGAGTTAGATTTCAAAAGCAGTTCGATGAACTACTTTATAAATATCATTTTTTTTGTTTGAGTAAAATATTCTGTTTCCAATTTATAGAAATATATTCCACTTGTAAAATTTGAAGCATCCCATTCAATATTATATGTGCCGGGTTTTAGATGTTCATTTACAAGAGTAGTTATTTCTCTTCCCATCACATCAAATATCACAAGCTTCACATAATTGCTAATTGGTAATTGAAAATTGATAATTGTATTTGGATTGAATGGGTTTGGATAATTCTGATAAAGAATATATTCTTCAGGAACTATACCGCTTATCTTTTGTACTGAAGTGTAACCGCCATTTGTTGTGTGAAGGATTGTTCCATTCCAGCCGGCAGCCCATCCGCTCATAGTATTTATGAAATAAATTCCCCACAGGTTATTGGTATTACCCGAAGATTGCACGGTCCAGTTAGCACCTGCATTTGTTGTATTGATTATAGTACCACTGAAGCCGCAAGCCCATCCGGTATAATAATTAACAAATGAAACCGAAAGCAGCCTGTTTGCTGTACCGCTTGTTTGTGTTATCCAGTTTGCACCTCCTGATGTTGTATATTGAATTGTCCCGTTAAGTCCCACAGCCCACCCGGTCATATTATCCAGAAACTGCAAACCGAAAAGCCAGTTAGTGCCGACAGTTTGAAGTACCCAGCTTATACCTGCATTTCCGGTTTTCAGAAATGTACCTTCAGTTCCTGAGCCGCCCGAAATAAAACCATACATTGACGTAGCGGAAGGTGGAAAATAAATAGAGCTCAATGTATTTGTGGTACCGCTTGTTCTTTGTTCCCAGTTAACACCGCTGTTAGTAGTTTTAATTATCAGTCCGCCGCTTCCACAGATATAACCTGTATTGCCATCAGTAAAAAATACGGAGTATAAATAATTTGATGAGAAACCGCTTACCTGCGTGCTCCAATTTTCACCACCGTTTGTAGTTTTCCTGATTACCCCATTTTGCCCGACAATCCAACCGGTATTTTCACTGATAAAACACATCCAGTATAAAAAGCCGGTAACATCGGCATTTTTGAGAATCCAGTTTGTGCCGCCATTAGTAGTTTTCAAAACAGTACCGTTTTGTCCGACAGCCCAGCCGGAATTATCGCTTATAAAATACACACAGTAGAGATAATTTGTTGAGCCGCTAACCTGGGGAAACCAACCGGTTTGCGAATGAACTGCAGTCGCTGTGAAGAGTGCAATCAACAGAATTATTAAGAAATTTTTCATAATTTTTCAAATAATATTTCTGTAAAAGTTTTGCTGTTATAAATATAATAAATATTTGCTAAAATAGTAATTTAATATATCTATTTCACATCCGTCAAAATTTGTAAAATATTCTTACATTAATAATAATTATACTTTCATAAATTAAAATAAAACATTAATTTACGGCAATTAAACAATCATTTCGAATGATGATTCGAAAATTCATAAATTCCAATCTCTCCCGTTTTTTCTGCAAAATATTTTTTATCACTTTGTTTTCCACCACATCAGTTTGTTATTGCTCGGGAAACGATGATACAACTCTCTTAATCCCTTACCGCAAAGGTGATAAGTGGGGATATTGCAATTGGAATAAGAAAATAATTATTCCCTGCAAATATGATGATGTTTTTAAATTTGATAATGGATTTGCCTCTGTGATCAAGGATGGTAAATATGGCTGTGTTAATTTAGCAGGAAAAGAAATTATTCCCTGTATTTATAATAACCAACCGGAATTCCATGAAGGATTAGCTCTTGTATTCGTTGACAAGGAACAAATTTATTTTGATACTACGGGTAAAATAGTAATCAGAAGTAAATATTATGATACCGAGGACTTTGAATATGGACTTGCTAAGGTTGCTTCCAAATTCCGAACAATTGGTTGTATTGATAAAACAGGAAAACTGGTAATACCTTGCAAGTATTATGATATTGAAAATTTCCGGAAAGGTATCAAGATCGTTCACATATTGTATAATGGCAATGAAGTTCTGTCCGGATATGTGAATAATAACGGTATTGAAGTAATCCCATGTATATATGACGAAGTGCATGAAATAAAGGATGGATTAATAAGAGTAAAGTTAGCCGGTAAATACGGATACATGGACACTACCGGAAATGAGATAACAGAATGCATTTATGAATCAGCACATGATTTCCATGACGGGATTGCATCAGTAAAAATTGATGGAAAGTGGGGATGTATAGATATTTCAGGGAAAGAAATAATTCCATTCAATTATGATCGTATGGGTACATTTAGGAATGGATTTGTTAATGCAAGTTTGGATAATAAATTTGGATTTTTAGATAAGGATGGTAATATAATTGTTCCTTTTGTCTATGATTATTCCGGTTTTTATTTTAAAGAAGGAGCTGTTACAGTAAAACAGAACCGGAAATGGGGTTTTGTTGATAGTACAGGCAATCTTTTTGTGCAATGTAAATACGATTATTTTTTTTCTGATGTTTTCACACATTATTATTTTTATGATGGAAGTTCACATGTCAGGTTGAACGGGAAATGGGGATGCATAAATAAGAAAGGTGAAGAGTTTATACCATGTATATATGATTCGGTCTTATCAATTCCGGGAAAACTATATTGTGTGAAATATAATAACAAATGGGCATTTTTCGATAGTGCTTACAATGAAGTAATTCCTTTTAAATATGATAACGTATGGTATAACTATCAAAATTATGGAATAATATCTTATGACAATAAAGCACTTGTGGAAACAAACGGAAAGTGGGGATACGTTGATAGTACAGGTATTGAAGTTGTCCCTTGCGTTTACGATAATCGGTTTTTTTACAGTGAAAACGGACTTGCTGCAGTTGGAATAAATGGGAAACGCGGTTATATAAATTATAAGGGTGAAATAATTATCCCGTTGAAATATAGTTATGCAGGCAGCTTTTACCAGGGCATTGCTTTGGTTAACCTGATTGATAAGAAAGTTGGATATATAGATGAAGAAGGAAATAAGTATTGGGAAGATTAAAAATATTTAAGCCATGAAAAATATATTTAAAATAATTTTAATAATTCTAATTCTCTCCGCATCTTTATATTGTTTTGATGGTGATTCCACATTACTCATTCCATACCGCAAAGGCGACCGATGGGGTTATGCAAATCTTAAAAAAGAAGTTGTTATACCGTGCAAATATGATTCAGTCCGTGCATATGATACATACTACAAGTCATATGTGCATAGAAGTTACATAAAATCCTTGTTGGAGGTAATGTTAAACGGTTATTATGGTTATGTGAACAGGAAAGGTAAAGAAGTCATTCCATGTGTTATCAAAAAACCTGATTTTAAAAATGGAGCTGTCAGTGCAACAGAAAATGGGATAAAGGTATTTTGGGATTCATTAGGGCATAAAACAATTCCTAAACAAAAATATGATGAAGTGTATGGATATTCGACCGGGCTTATTGTTGTTAAAAAAGGTTCATATTACGGTTGTATTGATAAAAACGGTAATGAAGTAATTCCATGCATCAATGATGACATTGAATTGTATAGTGAAAATGACTTCGAAAAAGCACAAAGAAATAACTGGAGGCCGGTACACATGGCTGCATTAGGTGATCATTTTAACTCCTATATTTATGCTTTATTTGATAATAAAGGAAGATTTATTTCGTCTTATAAATATGAAGGACCGGTTAATTATTTTGAAATCTCTGAAGGTTTAATTGCAGTTAGTGTAAATTGTAAATGGGGATTTATCGATACACTGGGAAATGAAGTGATTCCGTTCCATTATGATTATGCAGAGTCTTTTTATAACGGATTAGCTCAAGTTGAGATAGATGGCCATTATGGTTTTATCGACCATTCAAATAATATTATAATACCTGTTAAGTATGAGTATGCGCCGTATATTTTTAAAGACGATTTAGAATCTGTCAACTTAAATGGTAAAAGCGGCATGGTCGATAGAAATGGAAACGAGATAATACCCTGTAAGTATGACTATGTATCCGATTTTTTCAATGATGATATATTAGTGGAATTAAATAATAAATACGGTTTATTAAATCACAAAGGCGAAGAAGTTCTTCCTGTAAAATATGATAAAATAAGATACTACAGTCTAAATAATCTGATTGCTCCCAAATACAATGGCAAGTATGGTTTATTGGACACTTCATACAACGAATTAATGCAATATATATACGATGATTTTCCCTGGCAGAGAAATGTAACATACGTAAGCGGCAATCAATTGTTTTATGGAGGTCTTGCAATGGTTATGTCAGACGGTAAAGTCGGATATATAGATACTACTTTCAAATTGGTAATCCCTTGCATATATGATACGATTGACTTTGGGTATGGTAAGGAATACGATAGACCTAATTTTGAATATACAAATTTCCGCAACGGATTTGCAAAGGTTAGTAAGAATGGCAGGTTTGGTTTCGTTGAGATTACAGGAAAGGAATTTATTCCATGTATTTATGACAGTGCTTTTTCAACAATAGGCAAAACGTTTGCTGTTAAACTGAACAATAAATGGAAAATATTAAATAAAGAAAACAAAGAAGTATTCTCATATGAATATGACTATGCTGAACCAAACTTTTATTATTTTAAAAATGGCTTTTCAGTTGATTATTGTACTTCTGTTGGAAGAAATGGCAAATACGGGTTTATACATCCCGATGGGCGGGAAGTTATACCCTGTATATATGAAGCACCCCTTAATTTTGGTTCGAATATATCAATTGCAAAAAAGAATGGGAAATACGGCTTAATTGATTATTGGGGAAAGGTGATAGCAAAATTTAAATATGATAAGATTGGTGATTTTGAAGGAGAAATTGCCCCGGTATGGATAGGCAATAAATTCAAGGGATATATAGATTCTAAAGGCACTGAATACTGGGAAGATTAAAAAATAACCATATAGGATTGTTTCGCTGCAAATAACAGATTTTCTGACAGAATACAATACAAAGAGTACTGCCTAAATCACGTGAAATTAATACCTTAGAGAAGTGATAAAGATTTTAATCTTTGTCTATTATTTTACATAAACAGTTTCCCAAAAATTCCTATAGGGGGAAAATATGGTTACCGGAAATAACTTTATCAGATTTCTATTTGTCACAATTTTTTTATTTTTTATTTCCTTCATACAGGACCTTCATTCACAGGATGATGTTAGTATAAGCTATCACTTCCAGCCGACATATGTACTCCAAACAAACAAATTCCATTACCCGGGAGAGCTTGTAAATATAAATATCGAAGGAAATTATATAGAGGCATCTCCGCAGTTTACATTTGTAATTTACAAGGTTAAGTATCCGTACCAGTTTATTGCAAATGGTTCAGGAAATATTCTTTCCGAATCAAGTTTAATGTATAAAGACTTAATAACCACTTCAATCAATCTTATAGAACCTGTTGATACAATTAATACTGTTTTGAATGGGTACACATACAGAGATAAAGAAAAGACTCAAAAAGAGCTAAATGATATTATTTCTTACAATCCAAAGGAAAAAGGAGTTTATGTTGTCAAATCCATATACAGAAAAATTATTGCATATGCTTATTTCACAGTAACAGATACAAAGTTATTTGTTCAATTGTTTAACAATGGTTTATTTGTTTTTAATGCTAATTCAAGAAATGGAATTCCTTATGAAAGTGCTTTATCATTTTACAAAGATAAAAAAAAGGAGTTTGCCGATGTAACAAAAGACGGGCAGTATTTCTGGAAATTCCTGCAGGTTGATGTAGATTCAATGAGAAAAAATAATTATTTCCCATTTATTGTAATCGGTGATGCAAACAACAGCTTAAGCATGTCTTATGATAGAATTTACTTTTCAATTCCTGATTTTTATTATACTACATATGTACAAACAAACCAGCCGGTTTACCGCCCAGATTCAAAAGTTGAGATTAAGGGAATAGTAAGAAAGAAAAATTTTGAGGGGCTGTTTAATTGTCCGGGCGGTAAAGCGTCAATACAAATCGAAGACCCGAAAAACAATTTGCTGTACACTAAGGTCTTGAATGTAAACGACCTTGGAACATTCACCGATGAATTTTATCTCGGTAAAGACTGCGCAATTGGAAATTATAATATAAAGATCAGATACCTGGGCATAGACAAAAAGGAATTAAATGACATACACATGGATGCCGGGGAGTATGACAGAGATAATTTTACTCCTGAAAATGATAATTATTACAGCTATCACAGTTCCGGCAGCTTTACAGTGAAAGAATATAAAAAGCCGGAATACAAGATGGATATAAATGTGAATAAAGAACATTTAACTATGAAGGACACTTTGAAAGCAGAAATATCCGCTGCTTATTTTTTTGGCAGTCCATTAAAGAATACAAAATTCAAATATACTATTTACAGGACCAAAGCGTATTATTATTCATGGACATACTCACAGCTAAATTGGTGGTATCAAAATTATTATCATCCGAAAACAGAAAATACATTTTACATTACCGGCAAATCGGCTGTTCTTGATGACAGCGGGAAATTTAAAATATCTTACCCATTTGAAGAAATAAATCCGCCTTTTCATAATTGGGACGGTGATTATGTTTATTTAATCGAGGCAAAAATATATGATAAATCCAATAACGAAGTAAATACTGCCAAAGAAGTATTAATTACACGCGGAGAACATAATATAATTGCAGATATAGATAAATCATATTACAAAACCGGGGACAGCATAAAGCTTAATATAAAAACATTTAATTATTCAAATGAACCTGTAACCGCGGAATATATTATTTCTGTAACAAAAACAAAAATTATCACAGAAGATGATGAAAAAAAAGAAATAAAAGATGATAGTTACGAAATAATCAGTTCGGGAATTACCAATCCATTTGGTTATTCTACAGCTTCATTTTATGCACCTGACAAAGGGACTTATATATTTACTCTTACTTCATTTGATAAGAATTATTCTCCTGTTACATGTACAACACAATGTGTAGTACATAATAAAAACAATTACGAATCTGAAAAAGAAAAAATTGTATTGATATCCGGTAAAAAAACATATAATACCGGTGACACATGCAGCATACTCATTGCAGCCCCTGATTCAAATCAAATATTTTTAATCACTACAAGTACAAACAATAATTTTATAAGTTCAAGATTAGATACATTAGTTGGACAATCTAAAGAGATAAAGATATTTCTTGATGAAAGTTATAAAGGTAATGCAGAGATATTAGTTTCTTACATCTGCAAAGAGAAACTAATTAAACAAAATATCACAATCCCGGTATTCCCGGTTTATAAGATGTTAAATGTAACAGCGTATTTCAATAATGAAATATATAAGCCGCAGGATTCGGGGTTCGTAACATTAAAAGTAACCGACAACAATGGCTTACCTGTGGAAAACGCAGAAATTTCAATCGGAATTGTAGATGAAGGTGTATATGCGATAAAGGAAGATAATAATCAAAAATTAGCACAGTTTTTTTATTCTTATATGAATAACTACAACAATTACTCATTTACAACCAATTCTATTTTAAATGAATACAGGATGACATGGTCGAAGATAGAAAGTGCTGCTGAACATTTCAGGATTGGCAATTATGATACCAATGAAGTAGCAATTATCGAAGGAACAATCAGGGACGATGACCTGAAACCTTTTGAATATGTGTCCATCCTGATAGACAACACTTACCATGCAGCAGAAACCCGGTATTATTCAGATGGTAAGTTTAATTTTAAGCTGCCTGAAGGAAACTATGATATCTCATTCTTATATGGGCGTGAATTAATAAAAGGAGAGTTACCGCTGAGTCTTTCTAAGTTCAGTAGGATAACATTAAATGTTGTTGCTGACAAAGAGGAAGTAATCTCCATAGAGAAGTTTGATAATGGAGTAAAGGAAGTGCTGACCTTTGCCGACCTTGTAGAAAAGAAAAGGATAAAAGAAGAGTTAAGGAAAAAAGAAGAACAAAGGATTAAGGAAGAACAAAAGAAAAATAAAAATAAAGTTTCATACAATCAAACGCAGGAAGACCCGAATAAACCAAATACCTGGCATTATTTTAAGATATTTGCCAGAACAGAAGATGATGAAATATTCACTCTGCTGCTGAAAGATATAGGTTTAGATTCTCTGAGTAGTTATACATTGGTGGTGAATATATCAGATCCAAATCCGCAAAATCAATATATTGTAATTGGTGATGAAGGAGACCCGGATGCAGCACGTTTTCCATGGGCAACTCTTTCAATGACTGTAAGAAACGGCTTGCTGAACTGGACAGGAACAAACAAAGAAAATCTAAACCAGAAGAAACTTGACTATGCTTCGGTTTTTCTGGATGTGGTTAGACAGGTTAAAGTGGATAGGGATGAAGATGCCGGACCCATATTAAATGATGAAGTAATGGTAGAACCGGTATTAAGAAAGGAATTTATTGATGCTATGTTCTGGTCGCCGTTTATAAGAACAGATAAAAACGGTATGGCAGTAGTTAAAGTAAAATTTCCGGATAACCTGACAACATGGCGGCTGACATCAAAAGTAATAACAAAAGATACAAAAGTTGCCGATTACATTACAAATACTATATGCAGAAAAAACCTGCTGATGCGGCTGGAAACTCCCCGCTTCTTCCAGCAGAATGATGAAGTTATTATATCAGCAATAGTCCATAATTATTTAAGCGAAGATAAGCAAACAAAGGTTTCACTAAAATCCGAAGGGATTGTTTTCATTGGTTCCGGTTCTCATGATACATCATTAATAATCAGAAGCGGAAATGATGTTATGCTTAACTGGAAGGTAAAAGTTACAGGTGAATCGGGTTTTGTTGTATTGAACGGAACATCATTGACAAATGAAGAATCTGATGCCGTTCAGCTTAAAATACCGGTTCAACCTCAGGGCATGAAAGTCACCGGCAGCTTTATATCTAAGATGGGTGAAAATAAGACTAAAGAAGTTCTTACTGCAGAAATTCCACCCGGCTCTTTATCTGCTAATACAAAGATGCAGATTAACATATCCCCTTCCATCGCTTCATCATTGATAGAGCCGCTTGGTGCACTGCTTGACTATCCCTACGGATGTATTGAACAGACACTAAGCAGGTTTGTTCCTGCTGTAATTGTTTCAAACACATACAAAAAGCTTAATGCACCTATGGATGAGCTTACAAAATTCGATTTGCCGAAGATAGTTAATAACGGAATTGGCAGGATTTATTCAATGATTAATTATGATAACGGGTGGGGTTGGTGGAATCAGGGCAAAAGCAGTCCTTTTATGACTGCATACACAATTTACGGTTTAGATGTTTGTTCAAATTCCGGTTATAATATTGATAAAAGAGTTATCAATAGAGGAAATCAGTTTATTTATAATGAATTAAAGGACAAAAAATCTGATGAATATACAAATTCTTTTATGTTCTATGTATTGACATGCTCGGATACCGGGCGTAAAAAGTTTAAGAATAAGTTTTTATCAAATATTGAAACTGATAATTTAACTGATATTGCGAAAGCATTTATTTCAATGGCTGCAGCAAACATAAATAATTATAAATTACAGCATCAGCTTAATAAAATACTTCTGGATAATGCTATAAATGAAGGCGATACATTGATACACTGGGGAAATATTAATAAAAGTTACAAATGGGAAGATGATAATATTATTACAACATCTTTTGTACTGAAATCATTATTGCAGGATTCAATTATCTGTAAAAATAATAAAGTTACAATTGAGAAAATTGCCGCATGGCTGCTGTCAAAACGCAAAGGAAAAAGCTGGAGCAATACAATGCAAACTGCCTTTGCTATAGATGCATTAACGGAATATCTCAGCATTTCTAAAGAATTTGTACCGGATTATAATATTAAAATTTTCGCAAATGGCAATCTGGTCAGTGAAAACCATTTTAGCAAAGATGATATTTTCAGGAAACCGCTTTCAGTTACAATGACAATAGGTCAGTTAAAAACCGGAATGAATAATATCGTTATCGAAAAAAGCGGAACCGGCTCTGCTTATATTACGGGCAATATTGAATACTTTTCGAACAATGAAAACTTGCATGAAAACTTTGAAGGCATATCAGTTGACAGGGAATATTATAAACTTACAGAACTTAAGAAACCCACTAAAGAAGGAAGCTATAAAAAAACTGAGTTTGACGGTACACTAAAACCGGGGGACATGCTATATGTAAAGCTAAAAATAAAATGCTCTAAAAAAGATGCACAATATATGATGATTGAAGACCCAATACCTGCAGGATGTGAAGTGGATGAAACTAAATGGAATTCTAAAATTGTGGATGCAGATTTGGCTATAAGCAAATACCTGGATTATAATTACAGGTGGAAATGGTGGTATGATGGAAGGGAAATTCATGATAACAGGATAACTTTCTTTTCAACTAATCCGCATGATGAAAAACATGAGTTCTATTATATCATTCGTGCAATTACGCCGGGTATATTTAATGTTATGCCAACTAAAGCAGAATTGATGTATTACCCTGATATAAATGGAACAGGTGAGAAAAATATTATTAAAGTGATTGAATAGATTTTTTTTTATTTTATTTTAAGCAAAATATTAAGCTAAAGTAATTTCGTATTCACCACCTCACCCCCCAACCCCCTCTCCATTTGGAGAGGGGTAGAAAAATGATTTTTTGCTTACTACTCCACTCTCCAAATGGAGATGTGAAGAAATATGATTTTTTGCTTACTAACCCCCTCTCCTGAACGCTTCGCTAGGTGAGTGGGGGGGGGGGTTAGATTTTTTAATTTTAACGTTTTGGAAAGATGTGATATATTTTATAGAAAGATAATTAACAAATGAATAAAACAGGGTTATTCTTATTTGTATTATTGTTTTTTGCAGCAGCAAATCCATCAAGCTCGCAAAAGCTGATAACAAACAAATTCACTTCATGTTCATATGATTTTGTATATGACCATAATACCGGAGCTTATGCATATAATAATTCAGGGAGCGGCGAACGCAGAGCAGTACTTCATACTTCCAAAGGCAGCTCTGAAAATTACGATATGCTTTACGAATACAGCTCTTTGTTTGATAAAGCAGGTAATGTTTATACAATTGCTTATAATGATTATTGCCGTGAAAATTTTACAAACTTCTTTTTAAAAAACGGGCAGGAAATAATTTCATTTAATGATATAGATGAACATTGGGTAATGAAGGACGGCATAATTTATTTCCGTGCTGCTGATTCCGGAAAATATTTTATTGTTGAATATAACGCCGGAACAAATGAGCTTAAAACCGGAAAAAGATATGATAATATAAACCTTGTTTTTAATATTCAAAGTGAATTTATGACTCCCCCCTATGGGTACCCGGGCTTCACTAAAGAAGGAGAACTTTTTTATATTGCAGCAGAAGGTAATGAATCATTTCTGGTCATTGGAAACAAAGAACAGAAGCATTACCCTGAAATTGAAATCTCGTGGGAAGAAGTTTACCAAAACGGAAATTTTGTATACATAGTAAACTACAGGGATTCATTAACAAAGAAAATTAAAAACGCAAATGTAGTGTGTAATGAAAAAGTATATAATCTTTTTGGTGATATTAGTGAAATATGGGAAATAAATAACAATCTTCCGGTTTATTACGCACACAACGAATCAGGGAAAAGCATTATTGTATCAGGAAATGACATAGTTTATCGTCCGGAAGGAAGTATTTACTTCCATAAAATTACACCCACCGGAAAATTAGCAATTTTGGAAGTAAGTGATACGAACTTATCCGTAACAGATAACATAAGTAATGTATATAAATTAATGATTGACGGGGAGCAAATAGCCCGCTACCATAAAATTTCACAGGTTGAATTTACGGAAGATGATAGACCTGTTTATATTGCCGAAGATTTCGATATGAAGTCATATATAGTTAAAGGAGATAAAATTGCAAGCGGTAAATATTCAAATATTATCGAATATTATTTTATGAATAACGGTTTATTTTCTTTTGTTAGAACCGATGGTCAACTTTACAATTTACGGGAACACATTGATACGTATAATGACGTGGTGTTTTATGCTGATACAGAAGAAAAATCATATGGACCATATGATTATATATGCAGATGCAGGAGTACGGGAAAGGATTTCAGGTCAATATCCCTTGAAACTGAACCGTTAACACGCCATATGAACGGTGAATACCGCCACATCATCTCCGATGGAAATAATACTGCATTTGTTACCGGAAGAATTCTTGATAACGAAAAAAATTACACCGGAATGAAATATAAAGTTGTAACCGGCAAATGGGAAGGCAAAGAATATGATGATATTAACATTTTATGTATTTACAACGGAAAAATTATTTATACGGCAAGCAATTACATAGATAATAAAAAGTTTGACAGCACTTATGACCTTTACATCAATAATAAACTTTCTGCAAAAGATTATAATTGCATAGATAATTTTTATTACGATGTAAATACCGGAATTTTCAGATGTATTGCTTCTAACGATTCAGGTGTTTACCTGCTTGAGTTTAAGATTTGATAAATAAAAAAAGCAGGCATATCACCTGCTTTTAATTCTTAACTCTTCATTCTTAATTCTTCATTGTTTCCCGTGGCAGTTCTTGTACTTCTTTCCGCTGCCGCATGGACAAGGGTCATTACGTCCAACCTTTGGACCAACTTTAATGGGAATTTTCTTCGTATTATCACCCGGCTGCTGCTCAAGAGTCTGGGATTCTTCGGGTTTTACTTTAAATCCGGCACCCGATGCAGATGCATGCGACATCTGCAATTGCTGTACATGCATTGGCCTTCTCTGTCTCTGCGGTGCCTGCTCCTCACGTGTCGTAAACCTGAATACAAAGTTTATTACTTCCAAACTTATATCTTCAAGCATTGCTACAAACAATTCAAAGCCGTCTTTCTTATATTCTATTAACGGGTCCTTCTGCCCGTATGCCCTGAAGTTAATACCTTCCTTCAGGTCATCCATTTCACGCAAATGCTCTTTCCATTTGTCATCAATTACGGAAAGCATTGCAAAGCGTTCTACCTGTGCAATCAGGTCTGAGCCGTATTTCTCTTCTTTTCTTGCATATGCTTCTTTAACTTCTTTTAATATTTCATCGACAAGTCCTTTTTCACCAAGTGCCTGGAATTTGTCAGGCGGAAGAACAAGCAGTACCATAAATGTTCTTTGCACTTCATCTATTAATCCGTTTATATCCGATTCATCGTAATATTTTGCAACTATTTTCTGAATATTCGAAACTGCCATTTCGAATATCTCATCTTTCAACCGCTCCCCTGTTAATGCCTGTCTTCTTCTGTCATAAATAACTTCACGCTGCTGGTTCATAACGTTGTCATATTCAAGCAGTCTCTTACGTATTCCGAAGTTATTTTCTTCAACCTTTTTCTGAGCTCTTTCAACAGAGTTTGTTATCATTGAGTGTTCAATGGCTTCGCCTTCTTTAATACCGAGCCGCTCCATAACTTTCGAAATACGCTCACTGCCGAACAATCTCATCAAATCATCTTCCAACGATAAGAAAAACTTAGAAGAACCCGGGTCACCCTGTCTTCCGGCACGGCCTCTTAACTGCCTGTCAATACGCCTTGCTTCATGTCTTTCAGTACCTATAATATGCAATCCGCCTAAATCTGCAATTCCGGGTCCAAGCTTGATATCTGTACCTCTTCCTGCCATATTTGTTGCAATTGTTATAGCACCCTTTAATCCGGCATCCTGGATAATTTGTGCTTCACGCTGGTGATGTTTTGCATTCAATACTTCGTGATGAATTGCTTTTCTTTTCAGCATCCTTGAAATTGTTTCAGAAACATCTACTGAGGTTGTTCCTACAAGTACCGGTCTGCCTATCTTCCGCATATTCTCTATCTCTTCTATAACAGCATTGTACTTCTCGCGTTTGGTCTTGTAAATAAAATCATTTACATCATTCCTGATACAGACCTGGTTTGTCGGGATAACAACAACATCAAGCTTATAAATATCGAGGAACTCGCCTGCTTCTGTTTCGGCAGTACCAGTCATACCTGCAAGCTTTTTATATAACCTGAAATAATTCTGCAGTGTAACTGTTGCTAATGTTTGTGTATCTTTTTCAACATGTACGCCTTCTTTTGCTTCAATTGCCTGGTGTAAACCTTCCGAATATCTTCTGCCCGGTAATATCCTGCCTGTGAACTCATCTACTATCATAACTTTGTTATCCTGAACAACATACTCAACATCTTTTTCATATAATGAATATGCTCTCAGCAATTGCTGTACTGTGTGCAGGCTGTCACTGCGTTTAGAGTAAAGCTCAGCAAGTTCATCTTTCTTCAGCTGTTTTTCAGCTGGTGAGAGTGATTCATCATTTTCAATTTTTGAGACTTCCGTCCCCATATCGGGAAGTACAAAGAATTCTTTATCTTCATTTGCAGAAGTAATATAATCTCTTCCTTTTTCAGTCAGGTCAATTGTATGGTTCTTTTCATCAATTGCGAAATATAATTCATCATCAATCTCATGCATTCTTTTTGCATTATCACGGAGATATTCAATTTCAGTTTGCTGCATCAAAGTTTTATTAGAGGGCTCAGAAAGAAGCTTCATCAATTTTTTATTCTTCGGAAATCCCCTGTATGCCCTGAGTATTGCAACACCTGCTTTATCAACTTCTTCTTTTGAAGCACTCTGACCTTTATTAATAATTACATCAGCTTCACCTGTAATTTTTGCAATCAAATTCTTCTGAGCATCTACTAGACGTTTAACCCTTGGGTTAATATCATTGAACTTATGCTCGCTTAACTCAACAGGACCTGAAATAATAAGAGGTGTTCTTGCTTCATCAATCAAAACGGAGTCAACCTCATCAACGATTGAATAATTATGCCCGCGTTGTACCATATAGGTTGAATCGATAACCATGTTATCACGAAGGTAATCGAAACCAAATTCATTGTTTGTTCCATAAGTAATATCACAGTTATATGCATCCCTGCGTTTATTGTTATCCATATCATTAACAATACAACCAACAGTCAGGCCGTGGAATTTATATATTTCACCCATCCACTCACTGTCACGTGTTGCCAGGTAATCATTAACAGTAATTAAATGAACACCTTTGCCTGTCAGAGCATTTAAAAATACAGGAAGAGTAGCAACAAGTGTTTTACCTTCGCCTGTAGCCATTTCAGCAATTTTTCCCTGGTGCAGAACTATACCGCCAATTAACTGCACATCAAAGGGAACCATATCCCATCTGACACGCAATCCACCGGCCAGCCACTCCTTACCGCACAATCTGCGGCAGGTATCCTTCACTAATGCGAAGACCTGCGGCAATATATCATTTAATGTGTCCTCAGTTAATTCCTGAAGCTCTTTATCCATGTCATTAAGTTCACTATATATATCCGTTCTTTGTTCATGAGTTATATCTGTTTTCAGCTTTTCCTGCTGGGCAATTATCTTATCTTCAAGCTCTTTAGTAGTGTCCTTTATTAATTCCTTAAATTCCTGTGTTTTCGCCCTGAGCTCATCATCCGTGAGATTCTTGAACTCTTCATAATATTGGTTAATTTCCTCAACGTAAGGCCATAACTCTTTCACATCCTTTTCATGTTTGGACGGAAATAATTTCGATATAAATTTAAACATTCTTTATTTTTTTCTTTGTTTTGCCAAATTTCGGTTAAAATACGCATTTATCATGACTCATTCAAAGCACTTATTTCCACTTAATGCTGCATCCCATTGGAGGAATAGTATCGAAATCTATGGGTTTCTCGTTAAGAAGTGCCTCTATCGCCATTCTTAACTCGTTTCTCGTTACTTTCGTTTCATCTTTCCAGCTGTCATCCAGCCTTCCTCGGTAACGTAATATCCTGTTTTCATCGTATAAATAGATATCAGGAGTGCATACAGCATCGTAAGCACGGGCAATTTCCTGGGTTTCATCACGCAGGTAAGGAAATACATATCCCCTCTCATTTGCACGTATTTGCATATTTTCATACGAATCCTCAGGGTAAGATTCAGGGTCATTAGGATTAATTGCAGTTAGAGCAAATGATTTATCAGCATAATCCTTTGCAATTTGATTAATCCTGTCCTGGACTGCAATTACATATGGACAATGATTGCACCAAAAAATGATGCATAACACTTTTTTATCTTTGAATGAATCTAGTGAGTAGTAATTTCCGTCTACTCCTTTTAGATTAAAGTCATCAGCTTTAGTACCGATTCTCAATTCTTCAGGTGATACTGGCATGGTATAAGTTTGTTAAGTTTATTAAGTTCTTTAAGTTCTTTAAGTTCTTTAAGTTTGAAAATTGTGAGCTCAAACATTAACTGAAACATTTTGTAGAATGCCATAAATTCCATTAACAAATAATTTCAATAAATGAGGAAAGCGCGGCAATCCCATTAATGATATGAAAAATTTTCAAATCACTTAATAATAATTATATTTTTGGAATATTGTAATTGAAGATGAAATGCCCTGTGTGGTTTTGAATTGATTGTCTGAATCACAGATTACACTGATGATACTGATTGCACTGACGATAACTGATTACACTGATGTATAGATAAATCAGTTTTATTGAGTGCGGTGACACCCAATTATATATTATCTTTTTATGAGGGCAAGATTGTTAACGAAAAATATCCCTGTTTGTATTTTGAAGTTTTAGAGTAATTGTGATATTCTTTTATCAGTGCAATCCATATCATCAGTGTAATCTGTGATTCAGACAATTTGCTTTTCATCAGTGTAATCTGTGATTCAGACATTCATTTGTCATTGTCAAAAAGGTTCCGCAAATATTTTTATTCTCTTCTTGCTTTATAATTTATCTTGTATTATTTTGCATGCATAAATCACACATAAAAATATTTAATGGGCAATAATTTTATTTGCATCAATAATATTTATTTATTATTTGATGAACTGGTTGAAATAACCCTGCGTCCTGTGGACTGCTCGATGGAGATAATGTATTATCAGGAAGCCATTGATAATATTGAAACTGAAACTTTTTATTTCGAGGACAGAACTCAATTGAGGCAGGAGTATAACAGGGTAATTTCACAATGGAAAGGGATTAACGTATTATATTAATTGATACTCTTTAATCCGTTCAAATTATTTTTTGAATTTTCCTGAATTCCTCTTTAAACGATTTGTAATCTTTAAAACAAATTGTTTTCATTCCTGCTTGCCCGGCAGCTGCACAATTTTCTTCAAGGTCATCAACAAACAATGTCTCACTTGCTTTAAGCTTGTAACGCTTAATCACAGTATCGAATATTAATGAAGAAGGCTTTATCATTTTCAGCTTATATGATAATGCATATTTATTGAAATGTTTGATATACGGAAAATTCCGTTTTATATAATTAAAATGATATGAATTTGTATTGGAAAGCAGTATTAACCGGTATTTGTTTTCTCTGGCAATTTTAGAGATAAACCTCTGCATTTCAGGTATTTCCGAGAACATATCGGAAAATATTTCTATGAATTTCTTCTGCGGAACAGATATTCCAAGTTTATTTTTTATGATTTGCAAGAATTCTTTATTGCTGATGCTGCCTGATTCAAATTGGTCTTTAAGCTCTTTTGAATAGAACAGTGTTTTAAAGGTTTCTTCACTCACCCCTGTTTCTAATATTTTCTCTTTGAATTTATCGAAATGAACATTTACCAGTACATTTCCTAAATCGAATATTATATTTTTAAGCAATTGAATAGAATATTATATTTCCAAATTTGTAAACCTTATAAACCTTATAAACCTTATAAACCTTATAAACCTTATAAACCTTATAAACTCTTCAGGCTTTGCCACAAATACCAGCTTGCAATTGTATTATATGGTGACCAATTATTTTTCTTCGATATCTGTTCAACTTTTTTTTCATCCGGGAATTTCCTCAGTTTATAATTAATCATTACTGCCCTTTTTAATCCAAGGTCACCTACAGGCAATACATTCAACCTTGCTAAACAAAACATAAGGAACATATGTGCAGTCCAGACACCAATACCTTTAACCTTAACAAGCTCATTTATTATTTCTTCATCGGATAGTTTATGCATTTTATGTATTTGAACAGTATCATCGAGCACTTTAGCACTGAGATCTTTTACATATTTCACTTTAGCATTTGAAAATCCGCATTCTCTTATTTTAATATCATTCATGATTATAATTTCAGCCGGCTCCGGAAATCTCTTATTCATATCTGAGGAGAATAATACTTTAAACCTGTTAAAAATAGTTTCTGCTGCTTTTAATGATAACTGCTGTGATACTATCGATTCTACAAGGGTTTCAAAATAGTTTTTATGCGGTTTTATTTTGAATTCACCAATATTTTCGATAATTCTTTTTAAAACAGCATCATTGTCAGATAAATATTTCCTGCCCACTGCTACAGATTCTTCAAATTCGTTAAGTTTCATAATATATCAATCAATATAAATTTACTTCGGGATTAAGCAAAAATATTAAAATTAATATTACATTATAGTCTATATTTTTTATCTAAGAATATTGCCATCAATAAAAAAACCATCCCGTTTTATACGGGATGGTTTTAATTTCTTTAATAGAACAAAATTTTATTTATTCAATATCATCTTTTTAGTGGCTGAATAATTATCTGCAATAATCTTATAGAAGTAAACACCGCTGGATATACCGGAAGCATTCCAGTTAGCTTCATATTTACCGGGTTTCAAATTTTCATCTACAAGAACAGCAACTTCACTTCCAAGTATATCAAATACTACTACTCTTACGAAAGAAGCTTTCGAAACATCGAACCTGATATTAGTAACAGGATTGAACGGGTTCGGATAATTCTGTTCAAGGTTAAATGATGCTGGTACTTCGGTAGAAATTGGCTTTACTCCAACAGGATATCCATATCTGATAGTATAATAATCTGTTCCGGTTGCTCCGCCTGAGTTTAGAGAACCTGTAACACCTACAGCTTCTTTAACAATACAGACAATTGATGTAGCATAATCATTTGCAGTACTGGTTCCGGATTCACTTTTCCTCCAGGTTTCATTTCCTGAAGATGCCTCATACTTTATAGTTAAATAATCACGCCCGTTAGAAGTTAAGCTATTGCCTGTTACCCATATAAACCCTGATGTATCATATGCAATAGAGGCAGCAATAGAATTATCGGCATCAGTTGCCTGTTTGCTCCAGTCAACATTCGTCAGCGTTGGATTAAACCTTACAGTTTGGAAATGATTCGATCCGGAAAAATATGCAAACCCGGTAAGATATATATTATCACTTGTATCTTTGGTCATTGAATAAGCGGCTTCTATATTAGTTGAGCCTGCATGAAAAATAGCACTGACACTATCGCCGGTCGCAGCTGAATATTTTATTGCGAAAATGTCCTGTACCGAACCATTTCTGCTTGCATACCCTCCGACAAATACATTTGCACCTGCATCATCAAGTATAACTGAATAAGCTCTATCTTCATGATTCAATGGTCCGTTAAAACGCTTAGCCCATACTTCAGTACCGGCAGAACCGTTTATTTTTATGGTTAAAATGTCTGAAGTAGATGCAATTGCTCCGTTACAATACCCGGTTATATAAACATCTCCGGCTCCATCTACAGTACTTGAAAGAGCTTCATCAAAATTGGTTGCAAAAGGACCGTTATATATGAAAACCCATAATTGATTACCTGAAGGACCATATTTAACAGTAGTAAATCTCTGAGAACCTCCGATATCGGACCTGCCAGTCATAAATACATTACCATTTGCATCTACTGAAATAGCCCTTCCATATTCACCACCTGCATTGGTATAGGTTCTTACAAAAACAGTATCACCTGTTGCTGCATCATATTTAATAACAATGGCATCCCTGTTGGAAACTGTTTTAAACATCCATCCGGTCACATATACGAAATTGTTATCTGCAACAATAGCTGTGGGTTTATCTTCAAGGTTGATGGAAGACCTGTTGGACCACATCAAAGAGCCGTCTGTTGGATTATACCGCAATGTAACAATATCGGCACCTGTACCTGTCCCCAATGACCAACCGGTTACAAATAATCCGTTATTGTGATTTGCGGTTATGGCTATAGCTGAGTCCTGCAAATTTGGACCGTTATATGTCTCGTCCCAAATAATAGAAGGCTGCTGTCCTTTTATATTTGAAATGGAAAATAAAATGAATGAAATGATTAACAGAGAAATTAGTTTTTTCATATGTTTTATATTAAACTTTTAATCAATTACTTATTTATTTGTTGTATAAAATTTGATGCCTTTTAATACAATAATAACGGCTCAAATTATTTCTATAAAATCAACGATTTAATATATAAATTATATTTTAGATTATCAACCAATTTTCCTCATGTTTTTTGTGAGTTTATTTATATAAAATTTCAGGTATAACGAATAAGTATACCCTGTTTTGTGCACTTTTTTTTGACATTTTTTTAATAAGCAACCGGTTAATAAGCAGAAATTTCAGATTACGTTACACTATTTATATTTAAACTCTTTAAGAATTAACAGAAGAAATGGTTCATTAACTTTAGGAATACCTGTGGAAAAGACTAAGTACTGCAGCTATCTATCAGGTAAAAGGTACCGTAATTACGTTTCTATACTCAGGAGATTTTTCTTTTGTAGTAAGTAAAACTTAATAAGCCGGATAAAACAATTAAAGGAATAATACCGCATAGTTTTCCTTTTGATGTTTTCTTAACATTTGCAATCATTTCAATATCCTTGTTGAAATTTGTCAGCTTAAACTCCCAGGTTAAAGTATTTCCTTCTTTTTTAGAAGCATTTGTGGAAACTATATCATTTGGCATATTAAAAGTATAAGTAACATAATAATCTTTATAATATACCTCATTTAAAACTATACGGCTGTGCGCAACACTGTCACGCTTTAGAATATATCTCAGCTCCATACCGTCACTGCTTTCTTTCCAGGTAGGTTGTGAGCTTTTAAATCCGCGGGCTTCAAAAAGCTTATTAATATCTTTAAAAGTAAGCTCAATCCGGACATGTTTTGTACTATCTTCCAACTTTTCTTCTATCTTTACACTATTAACCTGTGTATTACTGCTGGTAAATTCTTCTTTCGCTTTATTTTCATCAAAGTAATAAGCAAAAAAAGAATCACCTCCGCCTTTAACAATATTATTTATTGTTGACCAGTAATGAATACTCATCGACCCGGAACCATCTTCGTTTAATGTAGTGGTTTGTTCATAGCTGACACATCCTTGGATATAGGCTGCTATTAAGAGGAAAACAAAAATTGAAACAGGAATAATTTTGTAATTATATCCCACGCATATCCTTTCCTATAATTTTATGGCCGGCGTTGTTATTACAAATATATACTAAAATGATAATAAAATAAAATGTAAGAGTCGGAAGTTCAATAGCCGGGAGTTCAAAAGTTGGGAGTTCAAGAGTTGATCCCGCTAAAGCAGAACCAACTCTCACTTCGCAAAATTATTTCATTACTCCGCTGCCGACAGGATAATTATTTCCAATACTAATAGGAAGTTTGCCCGTAATTTTAATATCCCCGGCGATTGCCTTAATAACTGCATTTATTGATACATTAGCATCACCATATGTACAAATATAATTCGGCACTGCATCAAAATTTGTCAGCAAGTATGGATTTCCAAGTGATATAACAATCATCTTTATTCCTTTTGATGCTATTTCATTTATCAAATCTGTGTGTGACGAAAGAATGGAAATTTTTCCAGTGCCATGTTTTACTTTTGCGTAAACTGAAATAATTACTGCATAATAATTTGATGCATTCTGTATATAGGAACTCATGGAAGCGCTTGTAATTTCCTGGTTAATATCAACAATCTCTGCATTGGGGAATTTCTCATTTATCTTTGTATTGAAATATCCGGAATTCACATTATCTTTTCCGTCACTAATATTATATACTAATATCCTGCTTTGAATGTCTTTAACCGGAATGATTTTATTTTCATCTTTGACCAGTGTAATTGATTCATCAGCTATTTGCTGCGCAAGTGCATTCGATTTTTCAGTATTCACAATATTACTTAAGGAATTTTCATCAACCATTTTATTATTGTACAGTCCAAGCCATTCTTTTGCACTCAGGATTTTTTCTACCGAGCGGTCAATTCTCTCTTCGGCAATTTGTCCGCTGTTAACTGCTTCTTCAATTGCACTGATTGAAGCTTCTTCATCAGCAGGCATTAGTATAAGGTCAATTCCGGCATTAACACACATAAGGGCTATTTCTTTTGTTGTAAAGTATTTTGTAATACCTTTCATGTTTAAAGCATCTGTTACAACAAGTCCTTTAAAACCCATCTGGTCTAAAAGCAATCCGTTAACAATGTTATTTGAAAGTGAAGCAGGTATATTCGGTCCCTTTTCCAGTTCAGGGAAAGAGAGATGTGCAATCATAACGGACTTCACATTATTATCGATTGCATTTTTAAAAGGAATCAGCTCGACTTTATTCAACCTGTCCATCGAGAAATTCAGTACAGGCAGGTCATTATGTGAATCAATTTCAGTATCGCCGTGCCCGGGAAAATGTTTAGCGGTTGCTATAACGTTTCCATCCTGCAATCCCTTTATCATTGCCGCAGACATTTTCGAAACCAGCACAGGGTCTTCACCAAATGAACGGACATTAATTATCGGATTATCAGGATTGTTATTTACGTCGCAAACCGGAGCATAGTTTTGCCGGATTCCCATAGCCCTGGATTCTTCTGCAATAACCTGTCCCATCTTGTACACAAGGTCTGCATTTCCGGATGCACCTATTGCCATGTTGTTCGGAAATAATGTACCATCAGAAACTCGCATGCCTGTTCCTCTTTCAAAATCTGACGAAATCAATAAGGGAACCTCAGTTTTGCTTTGCAGCATATTAGAAATCCTTGCATAATCTGAAGAACTGCCCTTGAAAAATATAAATCCGCCAATTTTTTGCTTTGTAACCAAATTGATGAGTTTCTTGTGTTCGGAGGAGTTTTCCTTAAATTCCGCAGGAACAGTACTTGAAATTATCATTTGTGCAATCTTTTCACGAAGAGTCATTTCGGCAAGCTTTAACCGGACTTTATAAGAAACATGAGAATGGGAGTTGCCCGTAAGTCCTTTATTTGAAAAGAGATTATCAGCTATGTAACCAAATACAAACGGAAGGATTAGTAATAAAATAAATAAAAAAGAGAGTTTATAATCAGTTTTGCCCATTGAATTATGTGTTATATAAAAACTTACATTACCGTAATCAAGGTATTTACAAGCTAATGGAATTAGGTTAACTTGAATACGTTAGATGTAAGTAATTTAGTATTTCCAGCAATATCGTTCTATAAATATAATAATACAAGCTAAACTTTCAGTCTTTTTATAAATCTAATCTAGTTTTAACGAAGGAGGTTAAAATGAAAGCGTTTATAAAATTTGTCGCTGCTTCATTTTTAATTACATCTGCATTGTTTTCACAAGTGGTTGGTGAACAATGGGTTTCAAGATACAACGGCTCTGCAAACACATTTGACGGAGCTAATTGCCTTACAATTGATAATGCCGGAAATGTTTACACGGCAGGTTCAAGTTATCAAACGGGCACCAGCCGTGATATGCTTACCATCAAAATCACACCGCTGGGTGATACTGCCTGGGTAAGAAAATATAATGGCTCAATAAACGGGGGTGATTATATTTTCGCTATTGCTGTTGACAACTCCGGGAATGTTTATGTTACCGGCAGATGCGATAACGGCACTAATTCTACCTTCTGCGATTACACTACTATAAAATACAATTCGTCCGGCGTCCAGTTATGGGTTGCTTTATACAATGGTACTGCTAACGGTGTCGATGAAGCGAACGTTATTGCTGTTGATGCTTCCGGAAATGTTTATGTTACCGGCAGGAGTCCCGGTACTGGCACTGACCTGGATATTGTAACGGTTAAATACAATTCTTCAGGTGTTGAGCAGTGGGTTAAAAGATTTAACGGAACTCTAAATGCATATGATTATCCGTATGCAATGACTTTGACTCCAACCGGTGATGTGGCAATAGCCGGAATGACCATTAACAATGGTACAGGCTCAGATTTTACAGTAATTAAATATGATACTGACGGTAATTTGCTGTGGTCAAGGACTTATAACAATCCTACAGTTAACGGCGGAGATTTTGCGAGGGCGATTGAATGTGACCAGGCTGGTAATATTGTCGCTTGCGGATATATCGATAATGGTCCAGTATATAAATACGATTTTTTAACCGTTAAATATAACCCTTCCGGTGTTCTGCAATGGCATGCATTTTATAACAACTCCTCAAATGTAACCGAGCTTGCTTATGACCTGTCCTTAGATAATGCCGGAAATGTTTATGTTACAGGCGGCGGTATTGGTGCTGTCGCAGCTGAAGACTCAAACTTTATTACAGTGAAATATAATTCTTCCGGTGCAATGCAATGGGTTGCATTTTATGACGGTCCTATGGGAATGGTTGATATTGCACGTTCAGTTATGGTTGATGGTTCCGGAAATATTTATGTAACAGGAGCAAGCGGGACACTCTCAGGTGATGATTACGCTACTATTAAATATAATCCTTCAGGTGTTCAGCAGTGGGTTAAAAGATATAATGGTCCCGGTAACGGAAATGATTATACCAATTCCATTGCCGTGAATCACTACGGTGAAGTTTTCGTCACAGGCAGAAGCCTGGGAGTCGGTACCGATTATGACTTTGCTACAATTAAATATTCTCCTTTTGTTGGAATTGAACCGGTCAATAATGAAATACCGGGTACATATTACCTCAGGCAGAATTATCCAAATCCGTTCAATCCTGAAACAGTAATAAAATTTAATATTCCCCGTGAAGGAAATGTTAATTTAACTGTATATGATATAAACGGAAGAACTGTAAGTACACTCATAAACGGAAATTTGAAGGTTGGAAGATATAATTATAATTTCAATGCATCTAACCTTACCAGCGGAATATATTTTTATACATTAACTGCAGGCACATTTTCTGAAACAAAGAAAATGATTTTATTAAAGTAAAAACACAGTTTTGTAAATATTTCGTTAAAATGTTTTATTAGGGTTGTCTTTAAAAAGTCAACCCTTTTTTTTATTACAGATGCACAACTTACGGGAATTATATTGACATTCATTTTAAAATATTTAAATTGATAATTCGTCTCTTATTTTCTTTTTTTGATTCAGTTAACCCGTGAAGAACAATCTCATTTATGCCGCTTCACAACTTTCATTACGCATTAATTTTCTTTTCTTTGACAAAATTTCCTCGCGATTTTTAGTAGCAAAAAGGTGTATTTTGCAAACTATTTTTTTTGGCGATTATGATTTGCAATCAGCAATTTTAATGATATTTTTATTTTAAAATAATCGAATATCGCCTTACAGGATAATAACTTAAGCGATTTTGAACAGTGAAACTCATCATATCAATGCTGATTTGAATTGAAAAATTGCAATTCATGTTCATTTTTACCCTACACCTGTTTATTTCTCCGGTATTTTATTACAGCACACAGATTTTGACAAAATGTCAATGCTTTGATGAAAGTATTTGGCAAGGAAGTTGTAGCTGATTTTTAACGCTAAACCACTTAATTCAATAGTTGTAAATTTAAATCACGTAGTGATTACCTATATTAGAAAACGTTTGCAATGATTATCTATTGTAGTAAATTTCAATCACGTAGTGATTACCTATATTAGAAAACGATTGTGATAATTATCTATTGTAGTAAATTTAAATCACGTAGTGATTACCTGTATTAGAAAACGATTGTGATAATTATCTATTGTAGTAAATTTAAATCACGTAGTGATTACCTATATTAGAAAACGATTGCAATGATTATCCAAACTCCGTAGGAGTTGCCAATAATTTATGTTATTGCTAATATAGGCAATCACTATGTGATTTATATTTGCGTTCAAGCCCCCTTCCCGTGTCATTCCAGCATGCTTCTAGGTCATTTAAATCCAAATATCATTACTCAACCCTCACAAATCTCATCAACTGCTCAATACCGCTTTCATCATAAATAATAAACATGCTGTCTCCGCGTATTACTGCATTGCCGTATATATCGGGAATCTTTACTCCTTCAGGCGAGCTTCCCGTAAATTCCATTTTGATGGAATCCTTTGCAGGGAATGTATATTTTCCGGGTATTATTCCGTATGTCAATATCAGCTTCATTTCCCTGTCTTTCATAAATTCAAATATTGCACCTGTACCGGTATATTTCCATTTTCCCTGTATCTCTTTTTCCGGACTTTTGGAGCATGATAAGAATATAAATGCAGATAATATAATTAATAACGCGGAAAATGTTTTCATAAATTTATTAATGAGTTAAATTTATTTTAACAAAATCATTTTTTTAACTTCGGAGTATTCCCCTGCCTGTATTTTATAATAATACAAACCGCTGGAATAGTTCGTTCCATCCCATTCAACTTCATAAATGCCTGCTTTCTGTTCCTCATTAACAAGTGTTGTTACTTCTTTACCCAAAGCATCATAAATAGCAAGCTTAACAAAATTGCTCATTGGCAATTGATAATTGATAATTGTCTTCGGGTTGAAGGGATTTGGATAATTTTGATTTAACTTATATTGCGACGGGATGTTATTGTTTAACGGAATGATTCCAATGGGCTCTCCGGCATTTACTGTTTTGAATATCACACCATCAGTGCTGAAATTTCCACCGCAAATGTACCAGTTATTATTATCCGCAATTACACCGTCGTTCAATTCCTTATTAATATTATCAATAATATGATTCGACCAGTTCATTCCATAATCGGCTGTTTTGGAAATAAATATCCCGCCGTTATTTGTCTTTCCATAAATAAAGCCTGTTCCCGTTCCTTTAATAACATTTACGCCATTATAAACTGCATCCTGCACTGGACGGGGAATTTCAAACCAGTTAAATCCTCCGTCGGTTGTTTTAAGTAATGCACCAAATTCCAGTCCGTTGAGTGTTCCTGCACCTGTTATAAAGCCCGTTAACGAATTATAAAATGTTATATCGAGCAGGTTTTCTATTCCGTTAAAATTGCTTTGCGTCCATGTTTCACCGGCATCAGTTGTTTTTAACAGTACAGATAAAAATGTCGTATCGGAAGTATTTTTATATCCCGCAGCAAATCCATATGTATCATCAACAAAATAAATTTCCCAGAGTGTATTTATACCTGCAGGAGTTTGCATTTTCATCCATGACGCCCCGCCGTTTGTGGTTTTAAGAATTGCGGCAGTTCCAGCTCCGGTGTTATAATCGGCTGTTACAAAACCTGTTGATGAATTGATGAAGTACATTCCAAGTAAATAAAATGTACTGTCGGGAAGTGCACCGTGAGTATTCCATGTCTCTCCCCCATCGGTTGATTTGAGAAATAATCCTTTATAATCGACCAATGAACCAAGCCCAATTTTGTTTTTGTAATTATATATTGATGAAGGAAATTTATTTAAATTGCGGTGAAAAGACAGCACCGAGCTGTTATATGCGCCTGCAATGTAGCCTGTTGATGCATTGATAAATTGTAACGATATAAGCGAGCGTGAGGAATCCGGCACCTGTGCAAGCTGCCACACTGCACCGGAATCATTTGTATAAATTGCCCTGCCGTTAAAATTCACACTGCCGCAAGCCGCTCCGTGCAATGTATTGACAAAATCGATTGATAAAAGAAAATTTATGCCGGAAGGAATATTCTGCTGATACCATTGTGAATTGGTATTTATTATAGAACCCAATAATATCAGCAGAAATAAAATTCTTCTCATAACATCTGCAAAATACCAAAATTACTTTACAAGAACCATCTTTTTTGTTTCATTGAAAAATTCTGTTTGTAATGTATAAAAATAAACACCACTTGGATAGTTAGATGCATCCCATTCAACTTCATAAGTGCC